>CAXBIJ010000057.1:0-14329 GCA_963975675.1 uncultured Maribacter sp.
ATAATACAGCCTAACATACAACAAGGCTTTAAAAAGGTAACCTACTTATACGATTACATATGGTATGGCGAACAGACTCTTGACTTAATTAGATATGAAAAATCAGTTTTAGATTTTGAAGCTATTAACAAACTAATTAAACAATAAATTGGAGAGGCGTTCGAAAATAATTCTTGGATTTTTAATTGCGGTACTCGTTGGTATTATCGTGACCGAAATTATTCGCCCTAGGCCTATTAATTGGAGACCTTCCTACACTTCTATTTCAAAGATACCATTTGGCTGTTTTGTACTTTTTAATGAATTCCCTTCGCTTTTTCCGAACAGTGAAATACAATTGGTCGAAGAAAGTATTTATGATGTGCTTATAAAAAATGATTCTTCGAAAATTTCTAACTATCTATTGATAAACGAAAATATTCATTTAGATGAACAAGAAACGAATCAAATATTAAATTACGTCGCCAAAGGCAATCAAGTATTTATAGCCACTACAGAGTTAACAGGTAAATTAGCTGACACTCTTAATATTGAAATTTTACAAGAGTATGCGATTAAAGAAGACACCGTAAGTGTTGACTTTACTCATAGCGACATAAATAATCGAATTTATGAATTTGAAAGGGGGGTAAACACTGCCTACTTCACCAGTTTAGATACGTTAAATACTGAAATCTTAGGTCATATACATTTTAAAGACTATGCATTCTTAAATAATGAAACAAACGTAAAACAAGTTAAACCAAACTTCATTAAAACTTCTTTCGGCAAAGGAAGCTTTATCATCAATACCCTACCCATTGCATTTACTAATTATTATTTATTAAGTGACCAGAGCAACTATAGCGCTGATAGTTTTTCTTACTTAGAAAATCAATTGTTGTTTTGGGATGATTATAAAAAATCGGGAAGAAAAGTAATAACCTCGCCAATGCGATTTGTTTTAAACCAACCTGCTTTAAAATGGAGTTATTATCTAGTACTATTCGGACTTCTGCTCTTTGTGATTTTTAAAGCAAAACGAGAACAACGCATTATACCTGTTATTAAACCTTTAGAAAATTCATCGGTCGAGTTTGCAAAAACCGTGGGATCTCTCTATCATCAAAATAAAGACTACACCAAATTAAATGGTAAAAAGATAAACTTCTTTTTAAATTATTTAAGAAATAGATATTATATAAATACTACTGTTTTAGATGAAAAGTTAGTAACCCAATTAGCAGCGAAAGCTGGTAAAAACATTGAAGAAACAAAATCTTTGATAGATTTCATATTGGGTCTAAAAAATAAACCTATACATACAGAACAAGACACTTTAAAACTAGCCCAGAAAATAAACGCATTTAAACAATCTTATGGAAGATAATACACAAGATGAAAATAACTTAGAATTTAATTCTAGAATTGACCTTTCTAAGCTTCAAGAATCGGTAGCAAGAGTTAAATCAGAATTAGGCAAAGTAATCATAGGTCAACAAGACATGATAGAATTATTAATAGTTTCTATCTTGGCAAATGGGCATTCATTAATAGAAGGCGTACCCGGTGTTGCCAAAACTGTAACGGCAAAGTTACTGGCAAAGACCATGAATGTCGATTTTAGTAGAATTCAATTTACGCCAGATTTAATGCCGAGTGATATTTTAGGTACTTCTATTTTTAATGTTAAAACATCTGAATTTGAGTTTAAAAAAGGGCCTATCTTTTCAAATATTATCCTAATTGATGAGATTAATAGGGCACCTGCAAAAACACAAGCCGCTCTTTTTGAAGCTATGGCTGAGCGACAAATTACCATCGATGGTAATGAATATGAAATGCAACCACCATTTTTGGTATTTGCCACTCAAAATCCTATAGAACAAGAAGGTACTTATAGATTACCCGAAGCACAACTAGACCGTTTTTTATTCAAGATTAATGTTCAATACCCAACTCTTGAAGAAGAAATTAAAATTCTAGAAAACAAGCATCAACAAAAAACTGCAAATGTTGAAACCCTAATTGATTCGGTATTATCTGCAGTACAGATAGCTACATATCAAAAAGTAATAAAGGATATTATCGTAGAAGATAATTTACTGAAATATATTGCAGCTATAGTCAATAATACACGAACCAACGCAAATCTTTATTTTGGTGCATCTCCAAGAGCTTCAATTGCCATATTAGAAGCATCAAAGGCTGTAGCGGCAATTAATGGTAGAGATTTCATCACTCCAGATGATATTAAAAAAGTAGTTGGGCCCATCTTATGTCACCGTATTATACTAACACCAGAGCGTGAAATGGAAGGCTTAACAGCCGAAAAAATGATACAAGACCTAATTCAAACCATAGAGATTCCAAGATAAGTAAATGTGAAAAAGGCATTCAAAAACATATTTATAAAAAAGAGATTTTTCTTTGCACTGACAGGGGTGATTTTCTGTTTTCTGATTTCATATATCTTTGAGAACATTACATTTCTTGCAAAGTCATTTTTCTTTCTTTTTATAGCATTATGCCTAGTAGATTTACTTCTCTTATTTCTATCGAAAGGTGGTGTAATTGCTGATAGAATTGTTTCTGATAAACTTTCAAACGGAGACGAAAATACTATTGAAATTAAAGTTACCAATCAATATCTTTTTACGAGCCATATGAATATAATAGATGAACTCCCTTTTCAATTTCAAAAGAGAGACCTTAGCTTTTATAGTCGTTTAAAAACAGGTGACCAAAAACTATATTCTTACTCGGTTAGACCAGTTGAAAGAGGACTTTATAGTTTTGGCAATTTAAATATTTTCGCCTGTTCACCTATAGGTTTCATTGCCCGAAAGTTCACCTTTGACAAAGGTAAAGAAGTGCCTGTATACCCTTCTTTTTTACAACTTCGAAAGTACGACCTATTCGCTTTTAGTAATAGACTTTTTGAATACGGGATTAAGAAAATACGCCGAATCGGTAATACAATGGAGTTCGAACAAATTAAAGACTATATACAAGGTGATGATATTAGAAACATCAATTGGAAAGCCACTGCAAAGAAAGGGCAATTGATGGTTAACCAGTTTCAAGATGAAAAATCTCAACCTGTCTATTCAATTATTGACAAAGGGAGAGTAATGAAAATGCCTTTTAACGAACTTAGTTTATTAGATTATGCCATAAATGCCACACTAGTAATCAGTAACATAGCATTAAAGAAAAATGACAAAGCGGGTATGTTCGCTTTTAGTACTAAAATAGAAAACAGAGTTGTTGCTGAACGTAGAAGTTCGCAAATGAATCTTATACTTGAAACGTTATACAACCTTAAAACAAATTTTGTAGAAAGTGATTTTAGCAGAATGTATATAGACACAAAAAGACATCTACCCCAAAGAAGTCTGCTTTTACTTTACACTAATTTTGAGACTCTAGATGCATTACACCGTCAACTACCATACTTACAAGCAATCGCAAAACAGCATTTACTTGTTGTTATATTTTTCGAGAACACAGAACTCATTTCTTATACCCAGAAAAAATCAAATAACATATTAGAAATTTTTGAGCAAACTATCGCAGAGAAATTTATCTACGAAAAACAATTGGTTGTAAATGAATTACGCAAGTATGGTATTCAGACTATTCTTACCAAACCAGAAGATTTGACTATAAACACCATTAATAAATATCTAGAAATAAAGGCAAAGGGACTATTATAAGTTTACTGTAAAAAATAGGCGGCTTGTAATTCTGAGGTAATATCACCTGTTCCATTTCTTACAAATATTGGCAGATCTAATTCTTGATTAAAATCTAATTCAGCTACCAAGCAACCACATTTTTTACCATTACCACTTCTTCTTCTACCACTATCACTACCTGTAAATACTTCTAACACTAATGCTGAAACCACACCACCTATGGTAGTAAAAATAACATCTCTTGTTTCCCAAGTAGCGCCTTTTGATTTATCATAAATAGCCTCTTTTGCTAATCCTGCAACTAAGCTGCTTCCCACAGCCCCAGCCCAAGTCCAGCCTCGTTGACCTTTCGATATCTTATTTGCAGCATATCCTCCAACTCCTCCAATAACTATACCTGCGCCTAAATGTTTAACAGCATCTGCACTACTTTGAGCATAAATTATTGAAATTGAAAATAATAGATATATACAAGAAATAGATTTCATGTTAGTGGGAATTTGTGTGTATAACGTTTTTACTGTTTTAATATTATGTCAGTCACCTCTTTTAGCAAGAAACAATTCAAAAGCAATTTACCCTACTTTAAAAAAATATTACAACTCATTTTAGAAAACTTATTAATAGCAAAGTTTGAAATAAAAAACGACTAAATTCATATCTCGAATAGAATAAAAATGAAAACAATTTTACATAAATCAGACACCAGAGGACATGCCAATCATGGATGGTTAAACTCATATCATAGCTTTAGTTTTGCTAACTATCACAACCCCGAGCGTATGAATTTTGGGGTACTTAGAGTATTAAATGACGATATGGTTGATCCAGGTCGAGGATTTGGAACCCATCCTCACAGTAATATGGAAATAATTTCTATACCATTAGAAGGTGACCTTCAACATATGGACGATATGGGTAATTCTACCATCATCAAATCAGGCGATGTTCAGGTAATGAGTGCTGGCACTGGAGTCTCGCACAGTGAGCATAACAAGAGTAAAAATGAGCTGGTTAAATTTCTACAAATTTGGGTAATTCCGAATAAAAAAGATGTAACGCCACGATACGATCAAATTTCAATAAAAAATATAGAAACCAAAAATAGTCTATATCAAATTCTCTCTCCAAATGAAGATGATAACGGAGTTTGGATTCACCAAGATGCCTGGTTTCATTTGGGAAATTATGCATCCGACAAAACAGATTCCTATTCTATAAAAAAAGAAGGTAATGGAGTTTATATTTTTGTCTTAGAAGGTGATATTGTTGTAAATGGGCAAAATTTAAATAAACGAGATGGTTATGGTATTTGGGAAACCGACTCCTTCACACTACATAGTAATAGTCCTGCCAAAGTATTAGTTATGGAAGTACCAATGAATAACTAGAAATATTGTAGATTTTATAAAATACCAGTTAACTATTTTTGAAAAAAAAGGCGCCAAATAAAGGCGCTTTTTTGGTTTTATAAGCTGCTACTTTCTTATATTTAGGTGAAATATGGCTCTTTAAAATAGCCCCTCTATCCATGTTTATTATAATAGAAATAAGGTGAATGTCCGCTTAAATAATTTTCAATGGTAAACTTATGAGAGTTGATTGTATTTGTCACAAGTTCAAATCTAATAGAATACAAAACAATTTAAGAGCCTATTTAATTTTTTAAAATCCTTCTTATGAAACAATTTTTCGCAACCCTGTTATTAATACTATCTATTCATTTAGGTATCGCACAAGAAAATGTAGTGAAATTGGGCGTTGCCGGTCTTACACATGGTCATGTCGGGTGGATTCTTAGTAGAGATTCTCAATCAGATATAAAAATGGTGGGAATTGTTGAACCTAACAAGAAATTAGCACAAAGACTTTCTAAAGAATTTGGATTTTCTATGGATATCGTTTTTGATACAATGGATGAAATGATAAAAAAAGTAAAACCAGATGCTGTGGCTGCTTTTGGGAACATAAAAGAACATTTAAATGTAGTAGAAGCGTGCGCTCCAAAAGGCATACATGTTATGGTAGAAAAACCCTTAGCCACCAATCTTGATGATGCTAAGAAAATTGAAATGTTGGCTAAAAAATACCAAATTCATGTGTTAACTAATTATGAAACATCATGGTATGAAACCAATATCAAGGCAAACGATTTATTAGAAAAGGGAGCTATAGGTCAACTTAGAAAAGTTATTATTAGAGACGGTCATAAAGGCCCTAAGAAAATTGGTGTTTCTGATGAATTTTTAGAATGGTTATCAGACCCCATTTTAAATGGCGGTGGCGCCATTACCGATTTTGGTTGTTACGGAGCAAATCTAATGACCTGGCTAATGAAGGGTAAACGACCTAATAGTATTACTGCTGTGACACAACAGTTACAACCAGAGAACAACCCTAATGTAGATGACGATGCTACCATTATATTGACCTATGATAATGAAATGGCCATACTTGAGCCGTCATGGAATTGGCCTATAGGCAGAAAAGATATGGAGTTATATGGTACTAAGGGTGCTGTTTATTCTGACAATCCTACCCAATTACGATTAAGACTTTCTAAAGGATATAGCGATTATACCGAAGAGACATTTCTATTAGGGGAACGACAGAAACCATTTGATGATCCATTCTCTGTTTTTGCAGCTGTTATCAATAACCAATTAATTTTAGAACCTTATAATGTATATGCAATAGAGAATAACATGATAACGATGGAGATTCTACAAGCAGCCATTACAAGCGCTAAAACTGGCACAACCATTAATCTTAAAACTAATTAAACTTCAACATCTTTATTCTAACACTATGAAACAAATTCTAACTTCCCTATTCTTAATAACATTTCTGACCGGTTTTTCTCAAAAATCAATAATGGGATTTTCACCTGAGAATACTAGCAAACAACTTCAACTAGAAAAAAGTTTTGAAGAAAAATTAAATGCCACCAACTTGGATCAGTGGATGCAAAAAATGGCTGCAGAGCCTCATTGGGTCGGTACAGAATTTGGTAAAAAAAATGCCAAATGGATTCAAAGTCAATTTGAATCTTGGGGTTACGATGCCAAAATTGAAACCTATCAAATTCTATTTCCTTATCCTACGGAGAGGATTTTAGAACTAACCGGGCCTACCAAGTACATTGCAAAATTAACGGCAGTTCCAGTAGAGGGTGACCCATTTACGGCACAAGGCGATGCTCTTTTACCTAGCTACAATGCATTTTCTATAGATGGAGACGTTGAGGCAGAATTGGTTTTTGTCAACTATGGTATTCCTAAAGACTATGAAGAATTAGAAAAACTAGGTATAAGCGTTAAAGGAAAAATTGTCATCGCTAAATATCAAGGTTCATGGCGAGGTATTAAACCTAAGCTAGCTGCTGAAAAAGGTGCTATAGGCTGTATTATTTACTCAGACCCCGAAGATGATGGCTATGGCCAAGGTGATGTATATCCAAAAGGTGCTTACAAAAACAAAACTGGTGTTCAGAGAGGTTCGGTGATGGATATGCCAACATACCCAGGTGATGTTTTGACTCCCGGTTATGCTGCAACAAAAGACGCAAAGAGATTAGATAGAAAAGATGCACCCACAATAACGAAAATTCCTGTATTACCAATTTCATATGAAGATGCATTACCCCTAATATCGGCTTTAGATGGTACGGTAGCTCCAGAATCATGGCGAGGTGGTTTACCTATTACCTATCATATCGGACCAGGACCAGCAAAAGTACATCTGAAACTTACTTTCGATTGGAAACTGGTACCTGCACATAATGTAATTGCAACATTAAAAGGTTCTGAATTTCCAGACCAATGGGTTATGCGAGGTAATCATCATGATGCATGGGTTCATGGCGCAAACGATCCTATTAGCGGCATGGTGGCCCTAATGGAAGAAGCTCGAGCAATTGGTGAACTTGCAAAAAAAGGACAGAAACCAAAACGTACTATAGTGTTTTGTGCTTGGGATGCTGAAGAACCCGGTCTAATCGGATCTACTGAATGGGTAGAAGACCATAAAAAGGAATTGCAAGAAAAAGTGGTTGCCTATATCAATACCGATGGTAATGGTCGAGGATTTTTAGGTGCTGGAGGTTCGCACTCCTTACAAGCTATGGTAAGTGAAGTAGCTGGTTCAGTTATCGACCCACAAACCAAAGTATCGGTAAAAGAGCGACGAATTGCTGCAAATATGGCAAATGGCGGTGATGATTCTTTTGAATTATATGCTCTTGGCTCGGGTTCTGATTACACTCCTTTTATACAGCATGCAGGTATCGCAGCCTTAAATTTAGGATTTGGCGGTGAAAATGGTGGTGGTGAATACCATACTATTTACGATACGTATCCTCATTACAAAAGATTCAAAGACCCTGAATTTGCATATGGTGTAGCTTTAGCAAATACTGCCGGACTTATAACTTTACGTTTGGCAAATGCAGATGTATTACCTCTAAATTTCACCCAATGGTATTCCACTGTTTCAAATTACCTGACTGAAATAATCAATGAAACGGAGAGTATGCGTAAAGATGTTCTTAAGCATAACAAAATGGTAGAGAAAAACACCTATCAATTAGCTGCTGATCCTACAAAAAAAATTAAGAGCCCTTCTAAAAAAGATATGGTACCTTATATAGACTTTTCTCCTTTACAAAATGAATTGGTTATTTTAAATGAATCTATAACCGAATTTGAAAAAATAAATACAACTTCACTTTCTATCGAGATGAGAAATGAACTCAATAAAAAACTAATGAAAGCTGAACATATGTTAACTTCTGAAAAAGGACTACCTAGAAGACCTTGGTTTAAGCATCAAATTTATGCTCCTGGTTTTTATACTGGTTACGGTGTTAAAACCCTACCTGGTGTTAGAGAGGCTATTGAACAAAAAGATTGGAAAGAGGCGCAAGAACAAATAGAAATATTAACTTCTACTTTCAAGAGTTTCAATACTTTTATTATAGAAATGAATGCAAGTATAAAATAAACAATATGGACTCAAAATATAAAAAGGTTTTTGGCGGTAATAGCATAGAAGCTCATAGAGTGGAACTGGCATTAAAGGATAATAATATAGAACCTATTTTAAAAGATGAAAGTGAATCTGCACGGTTGGCAGGTTTTGGAATACCCTTATCAGACCTCATTCAGATTTTCGTTCATGAAGATGAAGAAGTAAAAGCCTTGGCGCTAATCGCCCAATTAAATTAAAATGAATACCAACAAAAAAAAGCCTCCAATCATGGAGGCTTTTATCATTACTAAAGTACCTTATCCTTTAGATAAAGGTGTTATTTCTAATTTTCTAAATTCTACAGGGCCATGATCACCTTGTATCATTATTGGGCCAGCTTCAGCTTCGTTATTATCTAAAGCGCCACCTGTCATCGAATCAATATTCTGATTCGATATTACAGTTTTGCCATTCGCAACAATAGTTACTCGCCTACCAATTAAGGTAATATCATACGTTTGCCACTCCCCAGCCTTCTTTGCAGCATTTTCATTAGGGGTAAGTAGACCATAAATTCCACCAAAATAAATAGAAGAAGCTTCCAATCCTATGTTATCTGCTATTTGCACTTCGTAGCGACCTCTTAAATACAAACCACTATTACTGCCTTCAGGATATCTAAATTCTGCATGCAATTTGAAATCCTTGAACTTCTCTTCCGAAACTAGATTTACGCCAGATTTAGAGCTCGTTAACACACCATCGATTACGGCCCATTGGTTACCTGGCTTCATTATCCATCCATTTAAATTTTCACCATTAAAAAGTTTTATGGTCTTTCCTTCTTTTGCATTGTCATAAAAAGGTAGAATCGGAGATTTTGTAGCCGTCCAGTTATAGGTCTTTCCATCAACATAAATCATAGTACCTTCAAGTCCGTCACCTACCACTTTTCCTTCAAATTCCATATTAGAAGCTCCTGGCTCCCACTGTGGCGGAATTTCAAATGAAAACAAATCCCCATGTTTTTCTATTTCTGCAACAGGTCGTGCGCTACCGAATGCATACGTAAACCTACCAATTAAGGTGTTGTTACCAGAATGTCTAATTTCTAACCAAGCTGGTAATTCTTTTCCTTCTTGATTAATAGTTAAATTCCATTTTCCTTCTAATGGATGCCCTTCTTGCCCTACAATAATATTTATGCTAAGGGTGGCAAAACAAAGAAGTGTAAAAGCTGTTTTTATTGTATTCATAGTATTAGGTATTTGATATGTTTTCAAATATAAAGGAAGTTTTAAAATAGTGTTTCTACTAAAAGAATTAAATACTAGTAAAATCAAAAAAATGCTCTATTTTAAATATCATGTTAATAATTAAACTGCAATAGATTTTCATTATTGATTAATTACAATAATCCTTACTTTTAAACATCAATTCAACCTGAAATTAAAATGACGTCATTTCAAAAGTTTTTGTTAGGCATTTTTACCATATGCCTTTTAACTATATCCTGTAAACAGAAAAAACCAATTGAAATTCCCTTAACCATTCAACAAGATAGTACTGCCTTACTTGAAATGGCGAAACTTGCAAGGGAAAGTATTTCAGCAAATGTAGCCGATGGTTTAAAATTGAGCCTTTGGGCCTCAGACTCATTAGCACCAGACCCAATTGCTATGGATATTGACGATAATGGCAATGTTTATATTACTCGTTCAAATAGAAATAAAAATTCTGAATTTGATATCCGAGGACATAGAGACTGGATGACCGAGTCTATTGCATTAGAGTCTGTAGAGGACAGAAGAGCTTTTCTTCATAAAACCTTCGCACCTGAACTTAGTAAAGAAAATGAGTGGTTCCCAGATTTAAATAATGATAGTATTCATGATTGGCATGACCTTGCAGTTGAACAAGATGAAGTTTGGATGTTAGAAGATACCGACAAAGATGGTATAGCAGATATCTCTACTCAAATAATGAACGATTTTAATGATGAAATCAATGATCAAGCAGGTGCACTTTTGGTTAGAGATAAAGATATTTTTGTTGGTATAGGTCCTGGCATGTATCGACTTACTGATACTAACGGTGATAAAATATTAGATACAAAAACGAGCATTGCTACTGGTTTCGCAGTGCATATTGGTTTTAGTGGTCACGGTATGTCTGGAGCAATTGAAGGACCCGACGGAAAAATTTATTGGGGCATCGGCGATATTGGAGCCAATATTACTACGGTTGATGGTGAAAATCATAAATACCCAAATGAAGGGGTTATCGTAAGAAGCAACCCTGATGGCTCTAATTTTGAAGTCTTTGCTCACGGACTTCGAAATACTCATGAATTTGTTTTTGATGCCTATGGTAATATTATTTCATCAGATAATGACGGTGACCACAAAGGAGAAAGTGAAAGACTGGTACATATCGTAGAAGGATCTGATGCAGGGTGGCGTGCCAATTGGCAATATGGTAAATATACCGACCCAAAGAATAATGGTTATAATGTTTGGATGGATGAAAAACTGTTCATTCCTCGATGGGAAGGGCAGGCAGCTTACATTATGCCTCCAATCCAAAATTTTCATAATGGACCTACAGGAATGAGATATAACCCGGGCACTGCATTAGGCAAAAGATGGATGGATAAATTCTTTTTAGTAGAATTCGTAGGTGACCCTAGCCGTTCACATATTTGGTCATTTGATTTGAAACCTAATGGAGCTTCTTTTGAATTGAATACCGATGAATCTATTTTATCGGGCGTATTACCAACTGGTATTGATTTTGGTCCTGATGGGGCTTTGTACTTGGCTGATTGGGTTAATGGTTGGGGAAGTAAAGATTATGGTAGGGTTTGGAAGTTAGACGTAACAGAAGAAACAAATGACCTAGCGCAAGAGCGATTAGAAACCCAAAAATTAATGACCCATAATTACAAAGATGATAAAAACGATAATTTAGTAAAGCTTTTAAGCTACGGCGATATGAGAATACGTCAAAAAGCGCAATTCGAATTAGCTAAAAGAACTTTTTGGGGCTACCGTGCATTAAAAAATGTTCTTAAGAACGAAGAAAATCAGTTTGCACGTATTCATGCCATTTGGGGTATTGGGCAAATTGCTGCCAATGATAAAGATGATGCAAAGCCATTACTTGACTTGTTGCATGATATCGATCCAGAAATTATAGCTCAAAGTGCCAAGGTTTTAGGTGATTTGAGATACGAGGCTGCCGCAGATACTTTAATTACATTGACTACACATGACAATGATAGAGTTAAATTCTTTGCAGCTCAAGCATTAGGTAGACTTAAATATGAAAAAGCAATTCAGCCATTATTAGATATGATTGTGGCCAATGATGATAAAGATCTTTATTTAAGACATGCCGCTGTTTTGGCACTTTCTAGAATAGGTAAAGCAGAGCCTATAATAGCACTTGCTAATAATGAAAATAGAAGTTTACGACTTGCAGCGGTTTTAATTTTGAGAAAATTACAGGAACCAAAAATTTCAATCTTTTTGTCAGATAAAGATGAATATATCGTAACTGAAACAGCAAGAGCTATTAATGATGACCTCTCTATTGAAGGCGCCTTACCTTCCTTAGCGACAATATTGAATAATGAAAAGTATACCTCAGAACCACTTTTAAGAAGAGCTATTAATGCAGCATTACGAGTAGGTGGAGAACAAGAATTGGATATGCTTATTAATTTCGCAAAAAGGACTAGCGTTACTAGTAGTTTAAGAGGTGAAGCTTTAGCCGCTTTAGGTACTTGGAACAACCCTTCTCTCTTAGACCGTGTAGATGGTAGATATAGAGGTGAGATTATTAGAGAAGGTAATTTATTACAAGATAAAATTGGTAAAGATATTCCGGCGTTACTTAGAGACCGCCAACCTGAAATTCTCATCGGTATTTCAAAAACTCTGAGCGCCATTGGTATAAGCAAATATAATAATGAGTTGTATTACATATTTAAAACAAACAAATCACCAGAAGTAAGAGCATCCGTATTAAATACACTAGGTCAACTTAACTTTGATAAGATGGAAGCTGCTATGATTATAGGCATGCAAGATTCAAACGAACAAGTAAGGACTTCTGCTGTAGGGTTATTAGGTCAATTAAATCTTCCAAAAGAAAAATTGCCTGCCATCGTCGGACCGATATTTACAAAAGGTTCTGTGTCTGAACAACAACGTATGTTGAATGTTTTAGGCGATTTACCAGTAGAAAATAGCAATACCATTTTAGCGAGCCTTATTGATAAGGCAAGTAATAATCAATTAAACCAAGGTATACTTTTAGACCTTATGGAATCGGTGAATGCGACCGAGAACCCTAAGCTTATCGCTCGATTAGATAAACTTAAAAAAGCTGGTTTTTCTGCTGATTCTTTTGAAGAAACCCTTCATGGTGGAAGCTGGTGGGCTGGTAGAAGTGTATTTAACAATAACCCAACTGCCCAATGTGTTAGATGCCATGCAGTTGATGGTTCAGGTGGTGACGTTGGCCCTGCGTTAGATAATATTGCCAATGTACTAAATAGAAAACAAATACTCGAAGCTTTAATTGAGCCAAGCAAAAGACTTGCGCCAGGGTATGGCACAGTTACATTAACTCTAAAAGACGGACAAAAAGTACAGGGCGTATTGATTGAAAAACGTGCGAATGAAATACTATTAAGAACATCCGCGGCCGAACCATTAGAAATACCTTTAGGTAGAATAGCTAAACAAGAAAATTCAATGTCTGCTATGCCTGCCATGGGTCGTATGATATCTAGAAGAGAATTACGAGATTTAATGGAATATTTAGGTAGCTTGAAAAAATAAAAATGTAGTGACAGAGGGAGCAGGTTTATAATCTACCATTTAGATAGCTCTTGTTTCCTTTGATTAAATTCACCTATTATCTCCCTAATAATTTCACAAGCTGGTTTTATGTCGTGTATCAATGCAGATACTTGACCTATTTCTAGCTCGCCATCTTCTAAATCACCTAAAAACATTCCTTTTTTAGCTCTGCCGCGACCTAATAGCGTTTTCAATTCTTCAGTTGTTGCCCCTTGTTGGTATGCATTTTGAATTTCATGATAGAACTTGTTTTTTATAAGTCGTACTGGGGCGAGTTCTTTTAAAGTTAATTGAGTATCTCCTTCTTGAGAATTCACAACCATTTTTTTAAAATCAATGTGATTAGATGCTTCTTCACTTGCTACAAACCGACTACCTATCTGCACACCATCAGCGCCTAATACCATAACTGCTAGCATTGCTTTACCTGTAGCAATACCACCCGCGGCAATCAAAGGAATATTAATTTTTTCTCGTACTGCCGGAATTAAAACCAATGTTGTAGTTTCATCACGACCATTATGACCGCCAGCTTCAAAACCTTCGGCAACAATTGCATCTACCCCAGCTTCTTGTGCCTTAATAGCAAATTTTAAGCTACTGACTACATGTACAACGGTTATTCCCTTATTCTTGAGAATTGTGGTCCATGTTTGCGGATTTCCTGCTGAAGTAATAACAATCTTAACCCTCTCTTCAATAATAATATCCATCAGTTTTTCAATATCAGGATATAACATGGTAACTAAAACTCCAATTGCAAATCCTATTAGATATTTCATCGACACACCTCTTTATAAGCATTAACTT
>CAXBIJ010000058.1:0-14035 GCA_963975675.1 uncultured Maribacter sp.
GTAGTGTGCAATTAACAAGGCCGTTATCAAATGTCCAAATAATAAGCTAAACACATAAAAACCTCCTAAAAATAAACCAATCGGAATACCAATAATTATGACAATCAATACAATAACAAGTAAGGGTACTCCGATGAGATATATTGCCCCGTAGCCCAAGCTCTTTAAAAATGTATTATCTAGATAAGAAGCAGCAGTTGATAAAAAGTTACCGAATGCCCAATTCAAAAGAACGATAACCAAAAATGCCGAGAAAATATAGAATATCCAAATACCCAAAGCGGCGATACCAAATCCTTTCCATGATAGCTCTTCTCTATCGCCCATTAGCTCTTCATCAAAATTAGCCGTTGCACCGTTAAGAGAATTCTTAAAATCTACCTTATTATCTTCTGACCAATAGTGTACGTTATCTTGAAATTTGGCACTTTCACCAATGATAATCGATGAAGCCGCTAATTTAGAGGTGCCTTTTATTTCTCCATTAATGTATATTTCTTCACCAAATAACTCAGCTTCATTTTCTATACTGCCATTTATTTTTAGTTCTCCGGAATATGATTTTATATTTCCTAGAATTTTACCGTTCATTTCAATATCGCCAGAAAAATTAATTAGGTTACCGTGTATGATGGCGTTTTCGGTAATGAAAACTTCACCCCCGGCCACGATAACATCGTCCCCGACTTCAGAGTCAATGGTCAATTTTCCTCCTGCAGCACGTATATCATCAGCTACATAACCTTTGACAATAACTTCGCCACCGGCGACGATTAAATCTTGATAAATGGTATCTCGAATTGTAATCTTACTACCAGCCATAACTATATCGCCATGTACTACAGCATTAATATCAATGTTTTCTCCTGCCAGATAGATGTCATCTTTTTGATGTTCTGATAGTACTATGTCCTTTTCCCGTTCATGCTGAGCAATTGTAGCTATTGTAAAGAGTAATGTTAAGTAAAGTAGTATTGTTTTCATAACGCTTGTTTTAAAAGGTTTGACTATAAAGTAATTGAAAACTAGCATGTTATGAAATGACTTGAATCAGGCTGAATACAATTTTATAGAAGTATCAAGAACATGACTTTCTATTAATGCAGTATTAGTTAAGGTGTAAACTGACTATTTTAAAATAGCTCGAATAAAAAAGGAATTTGGTTAATCCATTTTTTATTCTTTTTAATTGTTGCAAGAACAGGTTTTTTAGCGCCTAAAATCGAACTTAATTACTGACTAATAGAAAAGTTGTGAAAAAGAATGGAGTAGTGTAATAGTATCAATCTTTTTTAAAATTGGAAATAAAGAAATTAGCAAGGATTAATCAGGTTTAAACGTATTATAAACCGTAATAAATCTTTGTTTTTTTATTTAAATTAATGGTATCTATTTGCTTCGGATTTCCTGTAACATAAATTTTACCACTGCCTTGACCATTTATTTTAAGACGGTCTTCTGCAAACACCTTAATATCCTCAGAGTTTGATGAGAAAAGATACACGTCTTTTGCTAAAAGTGCCCAAGCATATAATTGTGCTTTGTTGTCTACTGTTGCACTTAATGATTGTGTCTTTCCATTTAAGCTTACTATACTCTTCTCTGATTGTTTCACATTAACTTTGTTAGATTTTAGTTTCATTGATGTATTTGAGGCTCCTTTCGCATCTATAGAAACATTTTTTGCTTCTACAGCTATATTTCCGGTACTAGAACCATTTATAATCAAATTAAAATTCTGACAATCGACAAGTAAATTGTAATAGGATTCATCTAAAGAATACATGGTAAAGTTGTCTGTAACTACTTTTTCATTGGTATCAATTGAAGCCATGTCTAACAATTTTACTTCTTTTAGATCATTCACATAAATAATAATTTCAGCATTACTGGCTAAGGTGTTTTCTTGAGTAGTATAAAGTTTTAGGGTTGAATTTTTAAATTCCCATTTGATGATATCTTTTAGAATTCGATTTCCCTTAATTTGTACACCATAAAAATAGGAAGGGTAAAGACTTACACAAAGATTGTTATGTATTTCAATGGTCTTGACACCTTCAAGGGTTGCGTATGAATTGAATGTTTTGGCTTCTTGTGCAACTAGAAAATTGAAAGATAAGACTACGATAATACACCATGCTTTTTTCATAATAGAAAGATTGACTATATAAGTGTGGAATTTATATACTAAAAGGAGATTTTAAAATGATATTGGTCATTACAGGTAATAACAAACGGTTATATCTTAACGTCGTAAACAAATAAATTTATGAATGCTGCATATCTAATAAAGTACGGAAACGCCAAAATAGCTTTTGAAATTAGGGAAGCAGATAAACCCCAGCCCAATCCTAATCAGGTTTTGATAAAGGTTGAAGCCTTCGGTTTGAATTTTGCCGACGTTATGGCGCGATTGGGACTTTACAAAGCAGCTCCTCCATTGCCTGCAATTTTGGGTTACGATGTGGTCGGAAAAATAGAGGCGATTGGCACCGAGGTAAATCATGTGAAATTAGGAGATAGGGTTATTGCACTTACCAAATTCGGCGGCTATGCTGAATTTGCTTTGGCCGACAATGAGGTAGTTTATAAAATACCGAATTCATTCTCTGCTGGTGTTGCTGTTGCCTTGGCAACACAATACAGCACTGCCTATTTTTTAAGTCATTATATGGCCAATTTACAAGAAAATGATACAGTACTGATACATGCCGCAGCAGGGGGAGTGGGTACGGCTCTAGTGCAGATGGCATTACATAAAAAGTGTATCGTTTTCGGTACGTGTGGTTCTCAAGAAAAGGTAGACTATCTCAAAAAGAACGGCGTGCACTACCCAATAAATTACCGGAAAAATAATTTTGAAGAAGTTGTACGTAAGGTTATTGAAAAAAAGGGCTTGGATGCTGTTTTTGATCCAGTTGGCGGAAAATCGATTAAAAAAGACTTCCGTTTGCTCGGGGCAGGAGGAAGAGTTTTTTCTTTTGGTGTATCGAGTATGAACCAGACCAAAACCATATTTGGTAAGCTAAGAGTGCTTTGGCAGTTCGGGTTATATCACCCATTGCAATTTTTAAGTGCTTCAAAAGGAATGGTGGGTATCAATATGTTGAAAGTTGCAGAAGAAAACCCAGAGAAAATTGCAAAGGTCATGCAGGAGGTCATTCGCCTGACGGAAGAAGGAATTCTTACCCCACATGTTGGTGGCGAATATCAAGTAAAGGAACTCGCAGAGGCCCATGCTTTTTTAGAATCTCGAAAATCAATGGGAAAAATAGTTGTAAAATGGTAATGTCATGAGGAATTATTTAAATGATAAAGTGGTTTTGGTAACCGGTTCTAGTATGGGAATTGGTAAAGCCATAGCTTGGGAATTGGCGCAACTAGGAGCCAAAGTAATATTGAACGGTAGAGATTCGGAGAAGTTGGAAAGCGCAAAAAATGAATTTTTGGATAATGGCTTCAAGGTTGATACCTTTATTGCAGACATTCGGTTACAGGACGAGTGTAGGTTTTTGATTAGCGAAGTCATTAGTATTCACGGTCAATTGGATATTTTAGTGAATAATGCAGGTGTTAGTAGTAGGGGTTCTATTGAGAATTCGGCAGACAAGAATTTTACCATTCTCTCTGAGACCAATTTTACTGGTGCTGCCCATTTAAGTAAGTACGCCATACCCCACCTCAAAAAAACAAAAGGTCATGTTATCTTTATAAATAGCATTGCAGGCTTTAGAGGAATGCCTTTTAATTCGGCTTATAGTGCCTCTAAAATGGCCCAGGCCGCACTTTCAGAAGCCCTTCGAATCGAACTTTGGGATTATGGTGTTCATGTTGGAATCGCTTTTGTAGGTTTTACCCAAAACGACCCGAATAAAAAAATCTTGGATGTAGATGGTTCACTGGTTTATTTACCCAAACGTACGAACATGCAATTGGCCACCCAAGAATCTGTTGCCCAAAGTATTCGTAAAATGATTGAACAGAGAACAAAGAGAATAACCTTGACAGGATTGGGGAATTTAGCCAATTTCACTATCCGTTATCTTCCTGCATTTAGCAGTTGGTTACTTTGGATCAATCGAGAAAAAATAAAAAACCAGTATACTATGATTGGTGGGCTAAAAGTAGATGAAAGCAAACAGAAAACTAGTGAATATCAAGAAATTATTGCAGATACAGAAGTTGATGTAAAGGTAGTTAAAGCGCCCCGACATTGAAACTAAGTAATGGTACAGTACTATTTTCTACCATTTTTTTTACCATGTCGGATTGAAAGTATTTATTATAAAAGGTGCTTTCTTTTCGTTCCAACATCGCTAATAGGTCAGCTTTGGTATTTTCAAGATACCACAGCAAATCGTCAAAAACTTTTTCAGAAAAGACGAGGTCAAATTCCATTTTTGCGTAGTCCACTTTTTGTTTTAGCGTTTCCTTAAACCATTCCATTTGTCCTTCACCATCATATTCATTTCGAGTTGTAATATGTACAACCCTTATTTGTGCATCAAATTGATGTGCAATTTTTGCCAGTTTTTTTATTGCAAAAATATCTGCCTGCTCAAAATCTGTGGCATAGATCATTTTATTTATTTCTTTCTTTTCACCACCTGTAGGTACAACCAATAAAGCACAAGGAGATTTTTTAAGAAGTGTTTTCGCTGTGCTTCCCAATAATAATTCTTTTAAAACACTAGCTCCTTTTGCACCGACACATATTAAATCTGCATTAAATTCAATAGCTTTTTCCAAGATACAGCTTGAGACAGAAGTACTTTCATAAGCAACGAAATTCAAATCTATGTACATTTCTACGGCATCGAGATGGTGGTCAAAAAATTTTTTCAATTTGTTCCGATTTTCAACATATAGTTTTTTCTCCTTTTTTAAATAGCTTACGGTAACTGTACTTGCCAAGGTTAAGGGCATATCAAAAATATGCATGACAATCAGTTTTGCACTGAATTTCTTTGCTAAAGAATAGGCAAGGCGTAATGCGGAAACTGAATTTTCAGAGTAATCAGTGGCGTATAAAATAGTTTTCATAGCTATGACTTAATTATAATACTGTAAATCTACAGCTACCTAATGTTAGTGAAAATGACTAGGGTCATAAGAAGTTTATCTTACTCATGATTTGGGTCATTTGTAGTATGAAGGCACTCCATTACTTTTAAATTATAAATGTAAACTGAGGATCATGAGTAGTTTTAAATACAGTGATGACCTTGAATTTTCAAAAGATGGACCATGGGTCAAACCTTATATGCAGACAAAACATGATTTATCAACCCAAAACGCCATTATAATATGAAACTTTTCAAAAAAATACTTTTAATAATTTTAGCTTTAATGGTTGCTTTTTTCCTTTTTCTTATTTGGTATCAACACAACTATTCGATGGATGTTGTATCACCATACACAATCAACAGCCCAACCTTAGAAAAAAAATTATTGATTGCTACCCAGGGTAGTGAATTTAAAAATAAAGTAACTAGTGGAATCGTAAATCATTTTAAAACAGATTCAGTATATATTGAGATTGTTGATGTTGAATCTTTAAATGTAATTGATCCAAATGATTTTAATGCACTGGTCATTATACATACTTGGGAGAATTGGAAACCACCATTAAGTGTACAAACTTTCATTGAAAAATATAGGAATGAAAGTAATAAAATTGTTGTTTTAACAACATCTGGTGATGGTAATTATACGATGGAAGGGATAGATGCTATTGCAGGCGAATCTAAAATTAGTGATGCGCCCCTTTTTATAAATAAGATAATTGAACGATTAAACAAGCTACTAGTGCAAATCGAAGGTAAATAACCTAGAAAATCATGAAATAATGAAGCCTAGAAGATTTAAATCAGATACTATCGAAATAGATAAAGTATTGTTGGCGATTCTAACAGTTTTATTAGTCATTGATATTATCATTGGCGTTATTGTGTTCTTTGATGCAATTGGTTAATACATCCTTTACTGATTTAAGTTTTTCTAAGTCATACAGTACTGATTTTTATCATTTTATAAATACATTATAACCTTTAGTTTTAAGTGCTATTGTCTTTATTTAAAACATAGAAAATGAGAAATGGATTATTTGTTAGTGTAGGTATCTTTTTAGTTATAGCATTTATGTTCTCATGTCAGCCTTCGGTTGTTTTTGGCGAACCACAACCTGTAGCTGTAAAACCACTCTCAACCATTCCGAATATTTATAGGGGTATTTATTGGTGTAACGTAGATAGCGCATCTTTGTATGTAGATGATAGGGCCTTTGTAAGGCGTAAGGAGTTCTTGATTAAAACAACCAGAGAAGAAATAGGGGTAGACCCAGATCTTGAATTGGTAAACGGGCAACTGTATGTTAAGGATTGGGAGGGGTATTTTTCCATTACTGAAAAAGGGGATACCTTAATTTCCCAAATTATCATACGCGATACTATTTTTGCCATTAATGATACACAGATTCTAAAACCCTTTAAAGGACATCTTGTTTTAAATTTAAAATTGAATGAAAATGCTTGGGAAGTCTTAGTGGTTTCTCAAAGAAGGGGCGAATTGCTATCTATATTTCGGGCAGAAATACCAGAAAACTTAGCGAAATTAGATTCCATTACTACAGTGAGTACGCTTAAAGGAACTGATAGCATACGAACTCAAATTTACTTAAAGCCTACGGCCAAAGAGTTTGAACGAATTTATGATGAAGGATTACTTTTCGACGGTTCGTGTACGGAATACGAAAGAATTTTTCCTTTAAAAGAAGTTATTTATTAAATGTTTTAGAACTGTTTTTTGTTGCCAATTTTTTTAAAATATACGGTATATAGTACATGACCTTGACCATAGTTCATTGATATAATTTTATAAAACTGATGGTTCGTCTTCGGGCAGTTGTATGGTAAAAGTACTACCCTTATGTAAGGCACTGACGAATTTAATGTTTCCACTTAGCAGTTCTACATATCTTTTTACAATACTAAGACCTAAGCCCGTGCCCTGAAGGTCTTTGACATTCTCAGCCCTGAAAAATCGTTTGAAAAGATTTTTTTGTTCTTCTTCAGGAATACCGATTCCTTTATCCTTCACAATAACAGTTAATTCCCCGTTTCTATTTATAGTATTTAATACCACATCTGTTTCAGAGTATTTAATGGCGTTGGTTATGAGATTGATTAAAATATTATGTAGTATTTTTTTATTTTGCACTACCATAGAGTTTCCTTCGTGAGAATAATGAATATGTTGCTCTGGTTTAAGTATACCTTCCATTTCATCGGTAAGTACCCTCATAAACTCTATAATGTCAAAAGCCTCTTTCTTTACCCTTACAACGCCCTTTTCCAATTTTTCAAGAGAAAGAAAATCATCAAGTATTGAAGTGAAGTTTTTTATCGCAGATTTGATGCGTTGAATATGCCGGTCCATTTTATCATATTCTCCTTTATTCTTAAACTTTTCCATAAGAATAACCGATGACAGAATAATGGTTACAGGAGTTCGTAGTTCATGTGAGGCAATCGAGATAAAGGCACTTTTCATCTCGTTAATATCCTTTTCAGATTCGAGGGCGTCGCTTAGTTCTTTGGTACGCTCTAAAACGATTTTCTCTAGTTCTTGATTGTATTTTTCGATTTTTATATTTTCCCTCTCCAAGTCTTCATGCTGTTCTTGCAAGACTTCCATTTTACGAGTTTCGGTAATATCTTGCATGGCAACTCGACATACGGGTTCATCTATATTTTCGTTGGTATCTATTGTGCCATGCAGCAACGCATTAAAGTATGTATTGTCTTTACGCTTTATTTTAAGTTCTAATGTAGGTAGGGTACCTGTCTTGAAAGCCTGTCGTAAATTAATGAAAAACATATTGGCTTCGCCATGCGATAAATATGCGGATAGGGGTTTGCCCTTTACATGTAAACGGTCTATACCGAGCAGGTGACAGGCCGTAAGATTAATGTTGTTGATTACACCCTTCACGTTCAAAATCAAATAGCCCACAGGTGCAAAGTCGAATAGATCACAATATTCATCACGTGCTTTTTCTAGTTGTTGTTGGGTTTCACGCAATTCTTGATTTTGCATTTCAAGCTCTACTTGATGTACCTCAAGTTCATGCATCAAACTTTTGGCCTTTTCCATAGTTAGGTCTAAGGGAGATAATGGCGTACTTTTTATCTCAGCCTCTGCTTTTTCCCGTAACGATTTATTTACTGGATTATTGGTCGCCATTTTTATTCTTTTTTAGTTTTGCTAACTCTTTTTCAGCTTCACGCAATTCTGTAACGTCAATTAGGGTACAAGCAATTCCTTCTACTGAATTATTCTTAAAAACAGGCCTTACCATTAAATCATATAAATAGGTATTATTACCAATGGTAAGATCGATATTTTCGCGAATGGCCTTTCCATTTTTTAAAACTTCCAATTTTATTTTCTCTAACCTCGTAGTATCTTCTTTTGAGTAGAAATCACTATCCTTCTTTCCAATCATTTTTATAAATTGAAAATTGGGCTGAATATTACCAATTGTGGTATATGTCAGTTCTTTGTCTTGGGTATAAACGATTGTTTTGGACATCTCCAATAAATGTTCATAATTTTCCTTAGCATTTTTTAGCTCATCAGTCAATTGTTTTTCATGGGTAATATCAACAAAAGTAATGACAACGGCTTCAATCATATTTTCAGAGGTACGGTAAGGTAATATTTGCATTTTGTACCAAGTTCTATCGCTACTTTGAACCGCTGTAGTTATGGGTACAAGTTTATTCAGCACCTTTTTGACATCATCACTAAGACCATCATAGACCAAGTTTGATGATAAATGATTAATAGGCCGCCCTATATCGGTTTGTATCAGATTTATGATTTTTGTCATTGGGGGGGTAAACCGTTTTATTTTTAATTTGGCATCAAGAAAAATGGTGCCTATTTCGGTACTTGCCAACAAATTATTCATATCGTCATATGCCTGCGCCAGTTCGTCTATTTTCGAAGTTAATTCAGTATTCATGGTTACAATTTCTTCATTGACGCTCTGTAGTTCTTCTTTTGAAGTTTCTAGTTCTTCATTGGTGCTCTGTAATTCTTCGTTGCTTGACTGTAATTCTTCATTACTTGATTTTAACTCCTCGTTCGAAACTTCTAGTTCTTCAATGGTAGAACGCAGATATTCTTTAGTAGCGGTTAGTTCTTGTTCTAATGCGAACATTTCAGATACCTCGTGTGTTTGGGCCGGTTTAACTTCTACAGTTGTTGCTACGACCCGTTCCATTTCTTCAAAAGTTACCATATAAAAACCTTCGTAGTTTTTTAGTGATTGCAATGGTTTTATTTTCAGAATGATAGTGTCGAACGTACCGTTCGTTTTTACATTGACACCTTTACGAATTTCAGTTTTTTGGCTCTTTCTTGCCTTTACGATTAGTGCACGTAGGTCGGTTTTGAGACCTTCACGCGCCATTTCTACAATATTTAGTTTTGCTTCACCTGGTGATGGTTGTAGGTATTTACCCGTATTGCCAGAAAAATATACGGCATCGCTTTCATTGTTTATAATTGCACAGGCTGGTGCATACGTAGCCAAAAGGAGACGTTCGGTTATACCAGCCAAATTTTCTCTTGTTTGTAATTTTATAGGGATTGAATTTTCTGTGTAAATACGAATAGGCTCATGAAATAGTTGAGTTATATCTGGTATTTTGGCGGTAACCACATTTTTGTGTCTGAATATTTTATGTTTTCGGTCAATGACATCGTAAAGGTTGGCAAATTCACCTAAAGATTCGGAACTTCCTAAGAACAACAAACCCGATGTATTCAAGGCATAATGAAAAATAGTGTATACCCGTTTTTGGGCTTCCAAATTAAGATAGATCAATAAGTTTCTACAACTAACCAAGTCTTGTTTAGAAAAAGGAGGGTCCTTTATAAGATTATGTTCGGCGAAAACGATTTGATCGCGAATTTCTTTTTTTATTCTGTAGGTAGTTTTGTCTCCTTGAAAATATCTAGAAAGTCGTTTTTCATCGATATCTACAGCAATTGTTTCAGGATAGATTCCCTGCCTCGCAAAACTAATTGCTTCAACGTCTAGGTCTGATGCGAAAATTTGAACTTTAAGTTTTTTGTTTCCTTTTCGAATTTCCTCATCAAATAGCATGGCCAAAGAATAAGCTTCTTCGCCAGTCGAACAGCCTGCTACCCAAATACGAATAGTTTCGCCATCTTGCTTTTTATCCAATATCTCAGGAATTATAGCTTTTCGCAAAGCTTCAAATGCTTCTGGATCACGAAAAAAACCAGTAACCCCAATAAGTAATTCATTGAAAAGTTTTAGTACCTCATCTCGATCTTTTTGAAGGTATTTAACATAGTTTTCAAGCTTATCTATTTGATTGAGAGCCATACGTTTATCTATCCTCCTGATAACCGTACTACTCTTATAATCCCCAAAATTGCATCCTGTCTCACTTCGTAATAAAATGAAAACCTTTTCTAATAGTTCTTTGGCGGAATCTATATTCGTTATTTTTTTATCTGTATTGAATTTACGGTTTTTTGCATACTGCAGTAATTTTTCGGGTATATCTTTAACAGGCAGAATAAAGTCATAAGCATGTGCTGCAATGGCACTTCTAGGCATTCCGTCATATTTCGCGCTTTGTGGGTCTTGAACAACTGCGAGACCGCCTAGACTTTTAATGTTCTTTAAGCCTAATGTGCCTTCGGTGCCAGTACCAGATAGCACGATACCGACCGCTTTTTCCATTTGATCTTCTGCTAATGAGCGGAAGAAATAATCGATTGGTTTTCGAAATCCACGTGCTTGTGTAGGATCCATGAGGTGCAATACACCTTTAAAAATAGCCAAGTCTTTATTGGGCGGAATAACATAGATATGGTTCGGTTGTACTCTGGTAAGATCCACGACCTCAGATATTTTCATCTGGGTATGTTTTTTTATCAATTCTACCATAAGGCTTTTGTGGGTAGGATCAAGATGTTGTACCAAAACAAAGGCCATACCAGAGTTATCTGGCATAATTTCAAAAAATTCATTGAAGGTCTCTAGCCCACCCGCCGAAGCACCCATACCAACAATTAAAAAATTGTTTTCTGAATTTTCATCGGAGCTCTTTTTTTGGGGAGCTTTTGTTTTTTTAACCGCTGGTATGGGTGTTTTTCTCTTGGCCATAATCTCTGTTACGATACCTTTATTGGTGACTATCAAATATAAGCAAAAGCACATACTTGAATTCAATTTTGGTAAACTACAAGGTATATCGAAAAAGGGATGCGTCGAATGATAATTATCACCTTTTTAAATATGAATTCAATATTCTTAAGGTAGTCATCGACTTTTTTAAAGATGGGTAAGTGTATTGTACTACATATATTTTGCAAGAAATTTGAAAAATTCTTTTTTTAGATCTGCATAAATTTTTCGTTGGGTTTCCATTTGTTCTCTGAAAGTTATATGCTTTTTGGTCATTACGGTATCTAATGAGTCTTGACCAGATTTTGACTGCCCTGCGATACGTATTTCATGTTTTTCTATGGCTTCTTGAAGTTTGTCGATAATGCCTTCATGTAGAATAAATTCGTTTTGGTAATGCTCTAATTTTGCTAAAACCTCTTTGTTTGTCCAACGATTAATTAATTCGCTCAATCGATTGTTGAAAGACTTTAATTCATCTTCCCAAAATGCAAGTTCGCTTTGCCATTGTCTATGTTCAAAATGTAAATCTTCATTGTTAAGTACTTCAGTAATAGTTTTCATTTTTAATTAATTTAGATTGTTGTGATTTTATGTTTTTTTTAGTTCCCAAATTTTTTTGGTTTTATTACTTCACTACCAATTCCTCCAATTCGCGTTTGCCCAGTAAACTTTCTAAATTTTCTTTTTCCACTACTTCTTGTTTTAAAAGAAGTTGAGCAAGCTTTTCAAGTTCATCACGATGTTCTAGCAATATTTTTTTTGTTCTTTCGTATGCTGTGACAACCAATTCTTGTACTTTCTGGTCAATCAGTTTCGCCATTTCCTCACTATAGGGATTGCCTAAAATCTGGTCATTTTGTCCTGAAGAATCGTAAAAGCTAATGGGCCCTATTTCATTGTTAAGGCCATAATATGCTACCATGGCATAGGCTTGCTTAGTTACCTTTTCAAGGTCGTCTAAAGCACCGGTAGATATTTCGTCAAAAATAATTTCTTCTGCGGCACGCCCTCCTAATGAAGCACAAATTTGATCTATAAACTGAGATTTGGTTACGATTTGTCGCTCTTCAGGTAAATACCAGGTAGAACCCAAAGACTTGCCGCGCGGTATAATGGAAATCTTGACCAATGAATCTACATGTTCTAAGTGCCAACTCGCCACTGCATGGCCTGCCTCATGGTACGCCACGATTTCTTTTTCTTTGGGCGAAATAATTTTACTTTTACGCTCCACACCACCAATGATTCGATCGCGTGCCTCCATAAAATCGGCATGTTCAACTTCTTTCTTTTTCTTTCGGGCTGCAATTAGTGCGGCCTCATTACAGATATTCGCAATATCGGCACCAGAAAACCCCGGACTAAGTTTAGCAAGTTGAGCACGATCCACATTTTTTGATAGTTTAAGAGGACGTAGATGCACCCCAAAAATTTCTTCACGTTCTTCTTTAGTAGGTAGTTCTAAATAAATATGGCGGTCAAAACGGCCAGGTCGCAACAGTGCCTTATCCAACACATCGGGGCGATTGGTGGCGGCCAGTACGATAACACCGGTGTTCTGACCGAATCCATCAAGCTCGGTCAGTAATTGATTCAAAGTGCTTTCCCTTTCGTCATTGGCCTGGAAGGCGTTTATTTTTCCTCGAGAACGGCCCACGGCATCGATTTCGTCGATAAAAATAATGCTGGGGGCTTTTTCTTTTGCCTTTTTGAACAGGTCACGCACCCTTGAGGCACCTACACCCACGAACATTTCTACAAATTCAGAACCCGAAATAGAAAAAAAAGGCACTTGGGCTTCGCCCGCCATTGCTTTGGCCATTAATGTCTTTCCTGTTCCTGGTGGTCCTACGAGCATGACCCCTTTGGGAATTTTAGCACCTAGTTTGGTATACCTCTCAGGGTTTTTTAGAAAATCGACAACCTCCATTACTTCGGCCTTGGCCTCTTTAAGTCCGGCAATATCATTGAATGTAACAGGACTTTTCGTGCCTTTCTCGGTCAGCTTTGCAGTAGATTTTCCGAAGTTGAAAAGCGTACCACCCTTAGGGTTGCTGCCTCCCATTCTGCGAATCATAAATAGCCAGAAAAAAATAATGATCCCAAAGGGTAGTAACCATGACAGCATATGTATCCAACTCGTTTGGTTTTGATATTGTACGTTAATTTTTTCCTCATAGGAGAAACCCTGTTGCGCTTGTTGTAATTTGTTTTCAAATGTCTCTACCGAGCCTATAGTCATTCGATAGTGTGCCCTTTCTTTGGTACTTAATACTCCGTCGGTTATCCATTTATACTTTTCATTGTTAAGGCGGTCTTGTTTGATGTATATATTTGCCACTTCCTTGTTGATGACCACAATCTTTTCCACATCGTGTTCGGCCAAAAGATTCTGCTCAAAATCTGACCAACTTATTTCCCGTGTTTGATTGGTATTATTTAAGGTCAGATAAATAAGCGTCATAAGAATAACGAAGATGATATAGAACCAGCTAGATCCATAACTTTCATTAGCTGGCGAAGTATTGCCATTTTCTGGAAGTTGATCATTATCTTCTTTATCGTTTGATTTTTTCATTCTATGATGGATATGGATTATCATCCTAATTAGGATTTCAAAACTATTTCAATAGGATCGGTCTTAAAATGATGTAGGTCATTTACAATCTCTTCATCAACCATTTATTTTGTTGTTCAAATATCGAAGTGATGGAAAGCAGAAACTTATACAAATCTTTTATTCTATTTATAACAGTAATAGTTTTATTGTTTTTAGCCAGCTGTGGCCCCATAGTTGTT
>CAXBIJ010000059.1:0-13892 GCA_963975675.1 uncultured Maribacter sp.
GCTCGGTTGGCAGAATCAGAAAATACATTGTCGGTTGCCGAACTGCTCGATAATACCTTTCTTGAGATGGAATCTTCACTAATACGAGATTGCTTGGCAGGGGCTTTTGTAGATTTTTTAATGCAAACCTGGGGTAAAGAAATCTTTCTGTACCATTATAAAGATGGTGAACTTAACGCCAAAGAAATACAAAGGTTAGAAGGGCAATGGCAACTGTATTTAAAAAGCCTAACGAAGAACTATCCGAAAGAAGAAGTAGTTAAAAAAGAGTTGCCCTATTTAAAAGGGTTCAATTTTGCCCATGAAGGCTACAGTATTTATAATGGCTATGGTTCTAAAAAGGCTACAGAATCGTTGTTGAAGCAAAAGTCTATGGGCAGCAATGCTATGGCCATTGTTCCTTATACAGGTATTAATAATATAAATGCAGCATCACCGCTTCATTTTAGTAATAGTGCAGGCAGTGAGAATGATGAGTCTCTTGTTCATGCATTATCTACTGCACACGATATAGGTATGTATACCCTGTTAAAACCTCAAATTTATGTAGGTGGTAGTTGGCCAGGCGGAATTGAAATGCCTAGTGACGAAGAGTGGAATCTTTTTCATGACCATTATTATCGTTGGATTCGCCATTATGCCTTTTTAGCTGAAATACATGGTATGGATGCCCTTTGTATAGGCGTCGAGTTTACAAAAGCAACATTATCGAAACCCGATACTTGGCGAAGTATGATTAAGAAAACAAGAGGCTTGTTTTCGGGTCATCTTACGTATGCTGCCAATTGGGGTGAAGAATTTGAGAATATAGAGTTTTGGGATGACTTGGATTATATCGGACTCGATTGTTATTACCCGTTAAGTAAGAAAGATAATCCTACCGATGAGGAAATGAGCGAGAGCTTCAATATGGTAAAAAAGAAAATTGAAAAGGTATACGAGCGTTTCAACAAGCCCATCGTTTTTACCGAAATCGGATTTAGAAGTGTTAATGAACCATGGAAGAATCCGCATGCAGAGGCCGATGAAAGCATTAATGAAGAAATGCAGGCACGTTGCTATGAAATCATCTTTAAAGGCATTGAGAACGAACCATGGTGCAAAGGCATACTGTGGTGGAAGTTTCCAAGCTTTTTAGAGTACCGAGGTGAAGACAACAATGCATTTACCCCCAATAACAAATTAGCAGAGGAAACCGTACGTAAATGGTTTACTAAATAAATAGAACCTTTCCGTTTATATAGCTGTTTCAAAAGCTGAAAAACTACTTCCTTTTCGGGAAGACCAAACTGTCTGCTGGGTAGACTTTCTTTAAATAGTTCATCTGCGAATCTGCCCAAGCAATAATTTTTTGCCGTTGTGCATCGGTCAAATTAGCTTCTTGGTGAAGTCCGAAATAGGTATAAGAAGGTAATGGCATTTCCTTTTTTTCAACCATCTCTTTAATTTCTTCTAGTTTATGATTTTGTACAAAGAGCGGCATATTCGTAAATTCAGAAAAATTCAAATGCTTTTTGCCGTCATTAACATGATCAGCTAAAAACCAAGCGGCAGGCTGCACATTCGAATACCAAGGGTATTTGGTAGTGTTACTATGACAGTCATAACAAGATACCTCAAATATGTTTTCTACGTCATTCGGTAATCTATATTTGGTTTGTATTGCCAAAGTTTCATTTCCTGAAATATTCTTTTCTGGTCGTATAAATTGAATGATAACTAAAATAATGGCAAGGGCTATTCCTATTTTTTTCCACATGGTGTTAATGATTTAATGTTGTAGTTGATTACATTAAAATTAAGCAATTTTCGTTATACAGACATTTCATTTTCAAGGTATTAAAACTTCATTTCGCACTAAGGTTGTTTTAGGTGGTAAAAAAGTCGGTTCGCCTAATAAAACCATTTAGCAGTTGAAATCCTAGATATCTTTGGGGTATAGAAAAACAAAATCATTTAAATATACATATCATGAAAAATTATAAAATTGTTGCAGCCTTATTAGTTCTAGCCGTAGTCTTCTTATCCTTTAGAGGTGTTCGCCATCACAAACAAGCAGAACAGGCAGAAATAACATCATTGTTCTCAGATTATATTGCTTCTTTTGAAACACAACTTGCCAATAACGTAAATTTTATTACGATAAACCCAAATGACATTACTATTGTTGAGGTAGTAGAAGAAGTAAATTTAGGCTTTGATGCTTTTGAATATTTACCGATTGAGTTTGATGCTTATGCAGGTATGAACTTGACAGATAAAGATTTTGAAATTTTTGAAGAAGAGGAAATAGTAGACTTAGGTTTTGATACTGCAGCATATTTACCAGCTGATTTCAACGCCTATGCCCTTTAAGAAGGTAGTTTAGATGCATTCAAGGTGGTCTTCATTTCGGTGAAGGCCATCGTGTTTGTAATAGGTTAAATGAAATAGGTTAATTAATGTACATTTGAAACATTCCACTTGAAACTAGAATTCATGGCAATAACTAAAGTAAAACAAGGCGAAATTATAAAGACATCTCTATTGTTGGGTGTCTTAGTATCCCTGCCAAAAACCATTTATCTGTATAATGGTATTATGGATGGTAATCTAGACTTTTCATTTACTTGGGTTACCGATTTTCTATATCGATATATCTTTTTTTTCTGTTTCTCTTGGGCCGTTATTCAATTGAATGCTAATATAGATTTTGATACCTTTAAGTGGCCTGCTTTTATAAAATGGAGTGTAATTTTTATCATCAATTTGGTGGTGTTACTAGCTGGCATTTACCTCATAAAGACGCTATATCCATTCTTTAACGGTAAGGTATTAGATCCTCGTGAAGTTGGTTTTGTGAGATTTACGGTTATCAATCTTTCCATAGTGCTCTTTTTTATCGCGAGGTTACTTAGGGTAAGCGCCGATAAACAAGATAGTAGAATTGAGAATGAACATCTAAAGCAACAAAATTTAGAGAATGAGCTATCTGCATTAAAAAACCAAATAGACCCTCATTTCTTGTTCAATTCCCTTAATTCGCTTACCTCGTTAATTCGAGAAAACGAAAAAGCAACCCAGTTTGTAAAAAAACTTTCCTATATGTACCGTTATATTTTACAGAGTAGCGATACGAATTTGGTTCATGTAAAGGAAGAATTAAAGTTTTTAGAAAGCTATTCGTACTTAATGGAGACACGTTACCGCGACCGTTTAAATATTGAGGTGAATATTGATTCCTTGTTGTTAGAACGTGAGTTGCCACCATTGGCATTACAGTCATTGGTAGAAAACTCGGTAAAGCATAATGAAATTTCGTCTACAAACCCGTTAACCGTAAAAGTGTACTCTGAAGGAGAATCTATTTTTATCGAAAACCCTATTCGTAGTCGAAGTACTTTAGCAGAAGGCACTGGAACAGGATTAATAAATCTTAAAAAGCGATATGATCTTTTGTTGAAGCATAAGATAAAAGTTAGTACCGATAATGATATCTTTAAAGTAGAGCTACCGCTAAACCAAACGGCATGAATGTAATTATTGTAGAAGACGAACTTGCCGCCAGTGATAACCTTTCGTATATGCTTACCAAAATAAATCCAAATATTGAGGTGATAGCTATTTTAGATACGGTAAAAGCTACGGTCGATTATTTTTCTATGCCTCATGCTGGCGTTTTAGTTTTTATGGATATTCATTTGGCAGATGGTATTTCGTTCGAAATTTTTGATCAGGTGGCCATTCACATTCCTATCATATTTACTACCGCTTATGACCAATATGCCCTAAAAGCTTTTAAGGTGAATAGTATTGATTATTTATTAAAGCCCATTGATGAAGAAGAGCTGTCAGATGCGTTAGACCGTTTTGAAGCTCAGACTCAAAAAAAAGGGATAGACGAAAATCAGATGGAAAGTTTACTACAGCTTATTCAGACCAAGGCGCCTAATTTTAAGCAGACATTTCTAGTAGGCATGGGAGACCAATTACTACCTGTGAAAACAAACGATATCGCCTATTTTTTTATTGATACAGGTGTGGTGAAAGCAGTTACCGTACACGACAAATCGTATGTGTTAGATGTGAAATTAGAGGATATAGAAGTGGCGCTAGACCCAACTGTCTTTTATAGGGCCAATAGGCAGTTTATTCTTCGAAGGGAAGCTATTGTTGCTATCAAATTTCATTTCAATAGTAAGTTATTGGTAGATGTGTTACCCGCCTGTAGCGAGCGTATAGTGGTAAGTAAGGCCAAAGCATCTGACTTTAAAAACTGGATGGGTTCTTAATCTCTGTTAGTAAAACTAAGGAGGCCTGTATGCTTATTCTAGTTGAAGTGGTGGACCTATAACTTTCATATCGTTTTTCTCAAAAATACGGTTTACTTCAGCTGCTGTGGGCTCATGATTTAAAGCGGCTATGGTTACAAAGAAATCTTCTAGCTTACCTGCGGGTTGCAAAATCACGGTCATTTTTCCTTTTTCCGATTTCTGTGTCCAGGCGTGGGGAACTTTTCTGGGTAAAAAAATACTATCGCCAACGGCCATATGATATTTTTCCTCCCCTACTTGAAAATAATAGGCACCTTCTATAATATAGAATATCTCGTCTTGTGAATGATGTACATGTAGCGGGGTTCCTTTTCCTTGCGATAATGAGGTTTGTTCAAAAATGGCAATGTCCCCATTGGTATCTTTCCCCGATACCTTAACATCTAAAATATTGGCATTAACTCCTTTCAATTTTAAATGACCATGAAAACGACCTTCACCAGATTTTATTTTAAAACCCTTTTCCACTCTTTTGGTTAAATTTTCAAAGGATGAAAACGCCAACATAGGTACTGTGGAAATTGCAAGAAGTGCTGCAAAGAATCCTTTTCTTTTCATAATTTAAAGTGTTAAGTCATGTAGAATATTTTTTATGTAATTAGTTAATAACCAATCTAATGTAGGGAATAAAACACTTGCTAATTAAAAATAATAGTTAAATATTAAGGGGTATTTTAAACTAATTTTAAGCGAGATTTTGCAATAGTTTTGTGTAGATTATAATTCAAAATAGCACAGCAACGCTATGCTATTATTCTAGTGCTGAGATGAGGGTATATACTACGTTATCCTATAATTTAAAGACAAATGCAACATTCTATAGTGCAATTAAATTGTTGGTAATTTTATGCTTGAATTTAGATGAGGTCTTTTATCGTTTTCCTACCTTATCAATAGGTCTAAAACGCAATGCACTCCAAACTTCGTTGATAGATACAGCTGTAACCGCAGTAATGCCAAATTCTTCACCAGTTGTTCTAATGGTATCTCGGTTAATATCTGTTTTTATTTTAGACGTCCCTTTCGGATACGCAAACCATAAAACACTATCGTTTTCTATACGCTCTAAATGGTTTGTAAGAAAGTCAAGATATTCTTTTTGGTTGTTGATAAAGACCAAAGTATTCATGCTCTTCTCCTTTATGTGTAAGGCAGTCTTAAAGCCAAGTTCTATAAATTTATTTTCAAGGCTTACTGGGGCATTTAGTACAATACCCTTGTCTTTGAATTTGAATTTTTTAATGGTTTCTTGCATCAAATTGTTATGGCTTATATGATGAATACTTAGTAAAAATTAGAATCTAAGTTTAATAAATAAGAAATATACAAAATTCGTAAAATGGAATTCTAGAATAAGCGGTGTTTTTAAGGTTGTTATTTAGATTTTTGGATACAGTTTGTAATAAAAAAGGACCTTTACTATTCGTTATAGACTAATCACCGTCAATGGAAGTTTCGAATATACCTACAGACAACTCTGTCCATAATATGATGAATATGGCTATAACAACAACGATTAACATAACTCTATAGGATAGCTTTTTTATACTTCGAATGATGACATCTATAGTGAGTACTGTGCTCAGCAAAAACCCTGCGGCAACAAGAAAATCGACCCAAGTCCAGTAAACATTTCGGGTAAATTGCATTGCTATTAAAGGTATGAGCAATAGAAATAAAACTGAAATTATGATGACGATATATCTCTTGTTTTTCACACTATTGAAATAAACTATTAGTCAATAAAATTCTGTAGCATTTGTATTCGTTCAGCTTGTATTAACGTTAGTAATAAGATCATTTACACATAGTACTACCCTTGTTGCACATCGGAATTTATAAGTTTCCAAAGGCAAAATTATCCAAGACTTTATTTTCGCTTGAAGATTTTAGAAATGGATTTCCCAAGCTCATCAATTTTGTCAAAGGGCTCTATTAATGTTGGGTTCGTGAGTTCTATTGGTGCGCGGTCAAATTCACCTACTTGCATAGGGTAGATTAATAGGTAATTCATTGCGTTGAAGTACTTATTTAAATACGATGGTATTTTACTCATATTACTATCGTAAGAAGGCTTGTCTTTTCTGCTTAAAACAATAACGAGATTATCATCTTTCTGAAATTCACTTTTCAGAGCTAAAAAATTACTCCAATCTTTAAACTCCGTGAATTCATAGGCTATCGCATTTTTTACTTGCAAGGCATCAATCGCTATTTTTGTTTCTTTAGTGGCGAAAAATATAAGTTTAGCACTTGAATTTTTGGCGATATTCCAAACCTTGGTTAGCCAAAACGGAAAACCAATTTCTTTCTCGGCATGTGCAGGAACAATAATCACATGCCTTTTTATGGTGCCAAATGGCTGATGTGACTTGTATATTAAAGTGGTTGGGTTACATTTCGATAAAATACCTTCGGTTAAATTTCCTAAGAAAGAATCTGAAAGCCCTTTTTTAATGTGTAGCCCTAAGATGAGGTCTGTGATTTTGTGCTCTTTAGCTACACTCGAAATTCCGTTTACGATATTGATGTCGTACCGTAATAAGGTGTGTATGGTATTATCGGTTGCAGAAGCTGTAACCGTTGCATGATCAAGAATTTTACGTGCATGCATATCCGCAGAACTTCCCATTTCAAAATCATCAACAATGCTTAATGCATAAAGGCCATTCGTGTTGTTAGTAGATTTGGCTAGTATACCTAAATTAATCAGGTCATCAGTGGTGTCGCCATTGTTTACAGGTATTAGTATGTTCTCTTCGTATTCATCAATATTCGCTGCCGCGTCAGAAGTTTCTAAAAGCGCAATATTCTTGGCACCTTTTTGAGCCACGAATGAGGCAATGGTACAGGTAAATAGAATCATTAAAATTGTGCCGTTCAAAATACTCTCGTTGAGTAGTCGAATTGGTTCTCCCATAGGGGTTTCACCAATAATTAAATTATACCCAATTAATACGGCGGCAAGGGTAGCTGCTGCTTGGGCATTACTCAGTCCGAATATTAATCGACGCTCATCTGCCGAAAAGTTGAATGTTTTTTGTGTTAACCAAGCCGCTAAAAATTTTGCGGTAGTAGCAACAATTATCATTACTGCAGCAACTTTAAGGGTTTCCCAATCTTTAAAGAAAACGTGGTAATCGACCAGCATACCAACACCAATCAAGAAAAAAGGAATAAAAATGGCATTACCCACAAACTCTATTCTGTTCATTAATGGCGAAGTACGAAGAATAAGCCTGTTTAGCGCCAAACCCGTTAAAAATGCACCAATTATAGCTTCTATACCTGCAATTTCTGCGAGAAATGCACCTAAAAAAACCATCATTAATACAAAAATATAATGCGAAATATTATCGTGAAACCGTTTAAAAAACCATCGTCCAATAATGGGGAAAAGCAACATAACCGTTGCCCCAAATATCAGGATAGAAACTGAAAGCTTTACCCAGAAGGTTGCATTAACCTCACCAGTATTCATACCTACAATCACTGCTAGCACTAAAAGGGCAAGCGTATCTGTGATTAAAGTGCCACCAACCGTTATATTCACAGCTCTGTTCTTTGCAACGCCCAATTTACTCACTAGTGGATAGGCAATTAAGGTATGTGATGCGAACATACTCGCTAATAGAATTGATGTTGGCATCGAAAACTCCAATATGTATAGGCTGACTACCATACCCAATACCATGGGAATGATAAAGGTGTAGAGTCCGAAAACTAGGCTTTTTTTACTGTTTTTTTTAAAATCAACCAAATCCATTTCTAATCCGGCAAGAAACATAATGTATAAAAGACCTGCTGTACCCGAAAGAATAATACCACTATCGCGCTCTATTAAATTAAATCCATTGGGACCAACTACGGCGCCAGCTATGATAAGACCTAGTAAGGCAGGTATTTTTATTTTGTTTAAAAGGATAGGTGTAAAGAGAATAATTACAAGTATCAATAGAAATTTCAGTACCGGATTGGTAAAGGGTAGGGTAGTTTCTATGATGGTTAATGAAATCATTTAGTTGGCATTTTTCAACGCTTTAGTAAAATGCCTCAAGGTTGCTTCTTACAGGTTGTTGATGGTTGTATATATGGTTTTGAAGCCTATAAAGATTTCAGAACCAATGAGTAAAATTAATCATTACCCATGAATATTTTGAAAGTAAAATTAAGGTAAGTTAATGTATGTATTTGGGTGATTAAAGAGGCTATTTAATTTCAAATAGTACTTCAATACTAATGTATTGGTGTGTTGACTTATTTTTTACAAAAACGACTTTTATTACCCTTCCGCTGCTTTGGTAATCATATCTATGATTGTAGCGTTGGGTATAACATCTATGGTTAAGTTAATACGGTCGGTAGCCCCATTATTGTTTACACGATGCGGATCTGTTAATCTCAAATACCAACATTCGCCCATTTGCATGGGTACTTCGTTGTCATTCAAAATAAACGAAACCCCTTCATTGGTAGCTATGGGAATTGTAAGTCGAATCATCGATTTTTCTTCCTCTATGGCCAATGTTGGGTCTGTATGTTCTTTCACTATCGAATTTGGCGCTAAAAATAATAGTCTAACCAAATTTACCGTAGTGTATTGGCTAAACATATCGACTATACTATTTAAATAGGGCGATTTTTCTAAATAAGAGGTATTCATCCAATCGGTCCAAGAGCCGTCTGCATAATCGGTTGCGGGTGGTGGGTAAGGTAATGAGGTATCTACCAAATGGGCAGGTGCACGCAAAGATAATACCTTGTAATATTCATACTGGTCATTTTGAAGTGTTTGTGCCTCAGCAAGCATTTTTTCTACATCAAAGGTAAAAGGCAATCGTATGCTATCTCTAAACGGTTTCTTAGGTTTCATGTGTAGTTGTCTTTTTAAATTTGACTTCGCCTTTAGGGGCAAAACTTATGTTATAAGCAGGTCGTCTTTAATTTAGGCAATCGTATTACGCTTCTATTTTCTCTATCATATCTTTAAAGAGGCCTAGTAAAAAATTCAGTTTGCCGGCATCACCAGCAGCAATAAATTTTTGGTTTGAAATTTTAACCCCGTACCAATCATCTTTGTCATTTTCGTTCAAAATCCAATCTAGGTTCATCGAAGCTATAGAGGTATTCGAAATGTCAATTTCAACTTCCCACCCAGGCTTATCTAAAGTGTTTATTTGAATAGCATCACCATGTTCCCAATTGCCGTCACAATTATCTTTAAACCAATCTTGTATCCAATCTAAAATATCCATTTGTTTTTCGTTTGTGAAATTGAGTGCTGAGTAGTACTCGTAATGGTTTAAGTATAACTAATATTGGCATTATTCATCTATTGTAGAATCGGGCAATTCTAATATGGTGGAGGTCGATAAGGCATTACCGGCAATGCCTTTTATAGAACCGAACAATACATTTATATTTTCCTGTACGCCCCAAATTTGTTTCTCTCGAACGGCAAAATTCTTAAATGCCGCCTTTTTCTCATAGTTCAATTGTTGGATCATAGAATCGTAATTCTCAATAATTCTATTAATATTCTGCACGAACTCATTACTGGTTAAGTACGAGTAGAGCAGCTCCATTTTATCGCCTTTGTTTTCGTCAGATGATTTTATCGAGTGGGTTTTTAATAACAGTTCACGCAATACTAATGAAACACTTTTCACTTCGTTAAATCCGCAGATCCAAACGCCGTTTTTTTCTCCGAATCTATCCATATCGGTCGGAAAGGTTTCGGTAACGATTACCGCAATATCTGCCTTGCAGTTTATTTGGTCTTGCTTTAGCTTGTTGATCCAATCGTTGCTAAAATTCTTGGTGCGTTTACTTTCGTATACAATGGTACCACAGGTTTGTTGCAACGAATTAATAACGGTCTGTATACAGTCTGCGCCACGAGCTCCTTTACCTACCTCGTCTATGTTATCAAAAGGGTAAGTATATCTTAAAAGCTCCTCAAGGGCTAGTTCTTGTACCTCACCTTGCATTTGCATAGAACCTTGCTCGGCCTTACGCTTCATTTCATCAATAAGCTTTCTTTGGTCGTCTAATTGCTTTTGATATTCCTTCTCTTTCATCGCCATCGATTCGCGCTCTTTGGCCTTTGCTTTTTCCTCTATTTCGGTTTGTTTTTCTAGCAATTCTTTCTGAACGTTCAATTTAAGGTCCTCTGCTTTTTCTTTCAGTTCGTTCTCACGTTTTAGCAAATCTATTTCTTGAGCACGTAAGGTTCTATTCTCCTCTTTCTTTTTCTCGTTCTCTTGTTGTAGGGCTTTTAACTGTTGCTCAAAAGTCTCGTTGGTCAGTTTCTGTATTTTCTCCGATTCTTTGGCAAGGCGTTGTTCAAGCTTTTCTTTGAACAGCTCGTTCTCTTTTTCCTTCTTTTTCTCGAACTCCTCTACTTCTAACGCAAGTTTATTACGTTCTTTATTGAATACCTCGGCCTGCTCAGCAACTTTACGCTCATATTCTGCTTTAAAATGCGCTTGCATTTTACCCGAAAGTGCTTCTTCTACATCAAATTCGTGCCCACAATTAGGGCATTTTATTTTATCTACCATGGTTGTTCAATAGGTTTGCGTTGCGGTTACTTTTGTCGTTCGCGCATGAAATAAGACCAGTGTATAAAGATATAAACCTATACACGGTTAAGCAAAAGTAAGCGACATAGTTTTCAACAGTTCTCTTAGATTATACCCAAGGTATGGTTTTGTATTTTTTTGAAATACTGATAAATGTCATATGTTGAGTTGTCATTGAACTATACATTTGTTCGAATATAAACCACCGACCTATGATTTCACAGATAATACCCCTTGTTAACTGGAGCTACGGCGTTATTCTAATTGCTGTTTTCGGAGTAGTATGTTTAGGCCTAGTACTTATCGTACTAAGTTTAATGAAGAATGATAAAAAGAAAGAAGAGTAACCACGTATTGGTGTTCATTTATCGCTAGGTAAACGATATCAGTACCGTTTTTTGTGAAAATTACCGAGCCTTTATTTCTGAGCTGTAGGTGTCTATAAATTTCGTAACTTATTAGTTATTAAATAGATACCATCATGAAAATCAAAAAAGAACAAATTCTGACGACGATGCAAGCACCCGGCACCACCATGCGGGCGCAACCAAATTTAGGGGGTATGACCGTTTGTTACAACGAGCTACCTAAAGGCACCGATTTTACACCATTCTTAAACGGATTAAAAAATGACAGCTGTCATTGCCCACATTGGGGCTATATGGTAGAAGGTGCTCTGTTGGTCATTTATGATAATGGTAAAGAAGAGCTCTTGGATAAAGGAGATGTCTTTTACATGCCTTCAGGGCATACCGCTATTGTAAAAGAAAATGCCAAAATAATTGAGTTTAGCCCAACCAAAGAATTCGATGAGGTCATAACCCATGTTGGGATGAAAATGGCGGAATTAGGAGGATGATTTGAAAGCTCAACAGAAAACCAATTTTAAACCATTGATTTCGATTTTTAACGCACTTATTGATACAACACATATCTCGGCGGCACCAACCCATTTAATCGCATAGATACCAACATTTGTGCCCTATGGTGTGTAATATGGTCTGCCAGTAACATAAATATTTGGCGTTTACTTCTGTTCAACCCAAAATAGTCTAGCTCGTCTTCTAATTGTGCAGGTTCGAAATCTTGTAATAGTGTAATGGTTTCGGTAAAGGTTCGGTCTATACGTGCCATCATTTCTGCCTTTGTTTTGTTGGCAGGTTTAAACACCGTGTCGGTTTGGTATACGCGTGCTTCTCTGTTGCCTATGAGTGACTGACTATGCCAATCTAAGGCAAAACCGATATGCATTAAATTCTCTGAAAAACTCAACGACTCTTCGGTTACTTTATAATTATACTTCTCCTCTGGCATTAGTTCTGCCACAAGCAATAAGTACTTGCGAGAGTTTTCTAAACGCTCAATAGAATCTTCAATGAAGTGGTCTTGTTGAGCGAGGAGTGGGGTTTGTAATGTGCTAAAAAATAATAGGGTTGCTAGAATGAGTGTCTGTTTCATGGTATTCAGTGAATTTAATTATCAACCGGGTAAATGATAAAACTATTATGAACTTCTTTTGTTGGGGTATCTCCCAATGCAGTTAGAGCGCTTGAAAGTTCTTTTAAGGTAAGCAAACTTAACGGAAGTTGGTGTTCTTTTGGCTGGTACATAGTTTCTATTGGGTAGTCAACGCCGGGTGTTTGGGTCATTTCAATATGGTTACCAAGTATTGCTGAAACCTCATGAGTGTCAGTGAATTTTACAAGTCGTTCAATACTTGTTTTAAAAGCACTCCAATCGTTCACGTATAACCTACCTGGGTAAAATGTATCGCCAGTCAAGAGAATTTTCGTTGCCGTATCATAGACCGCAATCGAAGAAGCTTGATGCCCAGGAATCGGTATTATTTTTAGTAATCGATTACCCAAATCAAAATCTACAATTTCTTCGGGCCAATTAGCTATGGAAAAAAAGTTCTTTACGTCTTCAACTTCTAGACCGATAACTGTTGTATTTGGTTTCTCTATAAACTGAGCATCTGCCGCATAGTGGTCTCCATGCTTATGCGTATGCGCTACAATTAATTCAACGGCTCCGTTTTTTGCAGACCAGTCGCTTATTATTTGATGTACAGTTTTATACAGTGGGAAGCTGACCTCATCTTTCGTAGCACCAGTATCCATTAATAACGCTTTATCCTCGCCAATAAAAAGATACATAAAAGGCGCTTCATAATTTGTGCATTTGTTTTGACGTAAAACCCACGTATTACTAGTGTATTGAACAACCTGAATTGGTGGGTCAGTAGTATCTTCACAATTTTCAGCACCATGAATCCAATTTTGAATGGTTAAATCAACGGGTTCTTCTTTGAAATTGTCTTGTTGGCCGAGGAGTGGGGTTTGTACTGTGCTAAAAAATAATAGGGTTGTTAGAGTGAGTAGTTGTTTCATGAGATTCAACGTTTTGTGTATTCTTACTTGCGTTGGCAAGAACTAAGTTAGCAAAAGGAAAACGAACCAAAGTAAAATCCGTAGGATTTTCATAGCACACTCAGAATTAACCATAAGCTATACACGTTGATATCACTTCGTTGGTTTTCAGAGTTTAAATTATTCCGTCGAATTCTGATTTTTAATGCTTTGTTTAGCTTTTAATCTTTCAGAATTTTCAATTTTGTTTGAGTTTACAATTCGCCAAACTGCTATATTCCGCATACAGTTCAGTTTTAATTCCGTAAACGAACTAATAATCCACTGTTGACTTTATTTAGATTTAGATTCTTGGTTTTTCTTGGTTTTTGATTCTGTATTAGAAATTAAAATTATAGACGCTATTATGAAAAGTATAGACAAAATCAAAGACCAATATTCCTTTGGATCCGAAATGTTTGAAAATTCGACATTTAGAATACTCAAAATACAAGAAGCTATTATAAATATTAAAGCTAAATTTCTTTTCATCATTTTTAGAGTTTGAGTGCGTTACACATTGAATGGAAACGGTTAGTATATGAAAAGTAGGCGATTTCGAAGCACCAAACTTTCAGTTAAGC
>CAXBIJ010000060.1:0-13875 GCA_963975675.1 uncultured Maribacter sp.
GCATAATATCTTCATTTGCAACACCTATAAGCCACATTAAAGGTGCGAAAATTGTACCTAAAATTGCTTCAAGTGAAAATTTTTGATACGATGTGTTTTCGGCAATCCAAGAATTTAAATGGGTAAAATCTCCAGTCCATTCTAGAATTCCATTAACCATGGCGATGATAGCTACAAAAACCAAAAGCATTGCACCAACATTAACCGCTAATTTTAAGCCCTCAGTAGTTCCGTTGGCAATGGCATCTAATACATTCGAACCAATTTTTTCAGATGAAACATGAATATCACTATTTACTTTTTCGGTCTGTGGGTAGAGGATTTTTGAAATTACAATTGCTCCGGGTGCTGCCATTACAGAAGCAGCTAGTAAATGTTTAGCAAAAACCAGTTGCAACATTTCATCTTCACCGCCTAAAAATCCTATATAGGCGGCCAAAACAGCGCCAGCAACAGTAGCCATACCACCAATCATTACAAGAAGAATTTCTGAACGTGTCATTTTCTCCAAATATGCTTTTATAAGTAATGGTGCTTCGGTCTGACCTAGAAATATATTACCGGCAACAGATAGACTTTCTGGTCCTGATATTCCTAAACTTTTAGACAATAACCAAGCTAAGCTTTTAACTACTTTTTGAATAATTCCTAAGTAGAATAGTAAAGAAGTTAGAGCTGAGAAAAATATGATTGTTGGTAATACTTGAAATGCGAATATGTAGCCAAAGGTACCTGTATCCACAACAAGTCCTTCAAACAAAAACTTACTTCCTGCGCGTGTAAATTCTAAGATACTAACGAATATTCTTCCAATCTGTTCAAATACTAATTGTACAAAAGGGACTTTTAGAACTCCAATAGCAATAACTAATTGGAGTATTAGACCAATGCCGACAGTTTTCCAGTTAATTGCTCTTCTGTTAGAACTGAATAAGAAAGCGAGCAGTAGTAAAACCACCATACCTAAAACACCTCTTCCAAGGCTATTAAGAGAGAACCCGTCATTTGGTTCCATATCCATAACATTTGCTGTTATAGCATCATCAACCAAAGTAGTATCAACGCTGTTTTCCAGTACTTGTGTCACTTCTATGTCTTGAGCAAATGTTATTGAGGTAAGTATTAGTGCAAAAAATAGCAACCATTTGCCCTTTTTCATAAACTGTAATTTAGTGTTTAGTTGCGCTTTGAGATTTCATCTCTTAATTTTGCCGCCTTTTCGTAGTCTTCATTGGCGACTGCCTTCTTTAATTCTCCCTCAAGTTCATCTATAGTGAGTTCAGTATAACCGTCGGAAGCTCCAGATTCTATTTCTATAGTTTCACCTTCTTGTAGAATTTCATCTACCATTATACTATCGTCGTTATCTTTTTTCTCTTTGTCCTTGGATGAGAATTTTAGGAAAATCCCAGCTTTATCCAAAATGGTCTTATAAGTGAAGATAGGAGCATTAAAACGTAAGGCCAATGCGATTGCATCACTTGTTCTTGCATCTATAATTTCTTCTATACCGTCTCTTTCACATATAATGCTAGAGTAAAAAACCCCATCTACTAATTTGTGAATGATAACTTGTTTGATAACAATATCGAACCTATCTGAAAAATTTTTAAAAAGGTCGTGTGTTAAGGGTCTTGGGGGCTTTATCTCTTTCTCTAAAGCAATTGCAATAGACTGAGCTTCGAAAGCACCAATAACTATTGGCAACTTTCTATCACCTTCTACCTCATTTAAAATCAATGCATAGGCACCATTTTGAGTTTGGCTATAGGAAATACCTTTTATTTTTAAACGTACTAGACTCATATATCTTTAACTAAAAAAGGCTGTTCAAAATACTTGGGGCTCCAACTATCTGAACAGCCCTTTAAGGGGCACAAAATAACAAAAAATTAGCCGTTTTGAGCTTTAAAAACCTTTAATTTTTCAATCAATTGTGGAACTACTTCAAAGGCATCTCCAACAATTCCGTAATCTGCAGCCTTAAAAAATGGAGCTTCGGGGTCATTATTGATTACAACTTTTGTTTTTGAAGCACTTACTCCTGCCAAATGCTGAATTGCTCCAGAAATACCAATAGCGATGTAAAGATTACTTGCTACGGGTTTACCTGTTTGTCCAACATGTTCGCCATGTGGTCTCCAACCAAGGTCAGAAACTGGTTTGGAGCATGCAGTAGCAGCACCAAGGATATCGGCAAGTTCTTCAATCATTCCCCAGTTTTCTGGTCCTTTCATTCCTCGTCCTGCTGATACAACAATATCGGCATCTGCAATCGTAGCTTTACCTACAACTTTATCGATTTCAACAGATTTAGTGTTGTTCGTATTTTCATCTGAAGTACCATTAATTTCTTCAACTGTAATAGCTGTCTTGCTTTCATGTGCACCAAATGCATTGTTAGATACACCTATAATTTTAATATCAGTATCTATTTGAGTGTGAGCAAAACCTTTATTACTGAATGCGGTTCTTTTAACCATGAATGGGGAAGTGCTTTCAGGTGCCTGTACAACGTTAGGTGTGTACCCGGCAGATAATTTTGCTGCTAGTAATGGAGCTAAATATTTTGTGTCGGTACTAGAGCTAAGAATAACAACCTTGGCTTCTGTACTTTTAGCAGCTTGCGCAATAGATGCTGCATAAGCGCCGGCATTAAATATTGCTAAAGATTCATCTTTAACATTTAAAATTTTAGAAACACCATAATCACCCAATAATTCATTATCGGTACTATTAAAGGCGACTGCGGTAACAGTGGTTCCCATCATTTTTGAAACGGCTGATGCGTAAGAGGCAACTTCGAGTGCGTTCTTTTTAAATTTTCCTTTTTCTGATTCTGTATATACTAAAACTGACATTTTTCTTTCTTTTAAATTAGTACCCGTTGTATGGGATATTAAATGACCTTAGCCTCATTATGTAGTAGGTCAATTAATTGATCTACGCTATCGGCAAGTTTAACCTGACCTTTTGCTGCTGGCTTGTCGAATTTTTTGTCTTCAGTAGCTTTAATACCATCAACAGGTTCTAAAACACTCAAGGTTTTTTTTCTAGCCATCATAATGCCACGCATATTTGGTATACGTAAATCACTTTCTTCTACTAAACCTTTTTGTCCTCCAACAACTAGAGGCAGTGAGCTACTTAATTTTTCTTTACCACCATCAATTTCTCTTATAGCAGTAACATTGTTGCCTTCTATTTCTAGGTTAATACAAGAGTTTATGAAATTCATGTTAGATAATGAAGCCAAGATACCTGGCACCATACCACCATTATAGTCAATAGATTCTCTACCGCCAATCACTAAATCATAACTTCCATTTTTAACAACTTCAGCCAATTGTTGTGCAACATAAAATCCATCGGTAGGTTCAGCATTTATTCTAAATGCCTCGTCTGCCCCAATAGCCAGTGCTTTGCGCATTGTCGGTTCAACACTTGGGCCGCCAACGGTTGCAATATGTACCGTAGCTCCTTGTTTTTCTTTAAACCACATAGCTCTTGTTAATCCGAATTCATCATTTGGATTGATAACAAATTGCACTCCATTGGTGTCGAATTTGGTGTCGCCATCGCTGAAATTTATTTTAGAGGTGGTATCTGGAACATTACTTATACAAACTAATATCTTCATGTGTAAAACTTTAATTCAATGAGGACGAAGATAACTATTTAATTCTAAATTTACTATGCATGCATAGTAAATTTTATAACTTTTTTTAAATAGAGCGTTCTATTAATTGACATTATATTTCCTATTTTTGCTTGCTTTCTAGCATATAACAAAGATTAATATTTTCGATAGATGAAAACACTACAATTTAGAGAAGCAATAGCCGAGGCAATGTCCGAAGAAATGAGAAGGGACGAGTCTATCTATTTGATGGGTGAAGAGGTAGCAGAATATAACGGCGCCTATAAAGCTTCCAAGGGTATGTTGGATGAATTTGGACCTAAGAGGGTTATTGATACACCAATTTCAGAACTTGGTTTTGCAGGAATAGGAGTTGGTTCTACCATGACGGGTAATAGGCCAATTATTGAATTCATGACCTTCAACTTTGCTTTAGTAGGTATAGATCAGATTATAAATAATGCCGCTAAAATTAGACAAATGTCTGGCGGGCAGTTTCCATGTCCTATAGTATTCAGAGGTCCTACTGGTTCTGCGGGTCAATTGGGAGCAACGCATTCACAAGCTTTTGAAAGTTGGTATGCTAACTGTCCTGGTTTAAAAGTGGTTGTGCCATCTAATCCTGCGGATGCAAAAGGATTATTAAAAGCAGCAATTCGCGATAATGACCCTGTCATTTTTATGGAGTCTGAGCAAATGTATGGTGATAAGGGTGAAGTTCCTGAAGGAGATTACACTATACCATTAGGTGTAGCTGATATTCGTCGTGAAGGAAAAGATGTTACCATTGTATCTTTTGGTAAGATTATTAAAGAAGCTGATAAAGCTGCAGATGAATTAGAGAAAGAAGGTATTAGTTGTGAGATTATTGATTTGCGTACCGTTAAGCCTTTAGATTACGAAGCAATTCTTAAGTCGGTGAAGAAGACTAATCGCTTGGTGGTTTTAGAAGAAGCTTGGCCATTTGGCAATGTTGCTACTGAAATTACATATCATATTCAAGCAAATGCGTTCGATTATTTAGATGCACCTATTGTTAAAATTAACACAGCCGATACACCAGCACCATATTCACCTGTTTTATTAGCTGAGTGGTTGCCGAATTATAATGATGTTATTGCGGCTGTAAAAAAAGTATTATATAAATAAACTATACTTTTGTAAAAGTGTCTTAGCTTCTCCGACCAAGTCTGGAGAAGCTTTTTTTATTGATAGGTAATTTGATATAAAAAAATGCAGGTCAACCAATATTTTTGATGAAAAATATATTCTTTGTAATAGTCAGTTTTTGTTTTTTTATAACCCACGCTCAAACAAAGCTTGGGGGTATTGTTATAGATGAGTTGGGCGAACCAGTTTCGTTTGCGAATGTTTTGTTTAAGAATTCTACCGAGGGCACAATAACAAATGATGATGGTAGATTTTATTTAGAATCTGAAAACAACTATAGTACAGCAATCATATCATTTATAGGATATACAGAATACGAGCTTGAACTCACTTCTAGGGTAATGTATAATTTGAAAATTACACTTACAGAGTCGGCTGAGCAGCTAAATGAGGTGGTTTTAATAGCAGGGAAACAATCTAAAAAGAATAACCCTGCTGTAGATATTCTTCGTAAAATTTGGGCAAAGAAAAGACAAAACGGGGTTCGCCAATTCAACCAGTATGCTTTTGATAAATATGAAAAGGTTGAGTTTGATTTAAATACGATAGACAGTTCTTTAATAAAAAGTAAGGTGTTTAAAGGCCTAGAATTTGTATTTAAAGATTTGGATACTTCAAGAATTACTGGGAAAACCTATTTACCAATTTTCTTGAATGAAACGTTTTCTAAAGTTTACGGGGATAATAATCTTAATGAAGAAAAGGAAGATGTATTAGGGAATAAGAATTCAGGTTTTGAAAACAACCAAGCTATTATAGCATTTGTCAAAGATTTGTATCAAGAGTATGATGTCTACAATAATTACCTAAAATTTTTCGATAAAAGTTTTACTAGCCCTTTATCTAGAACTGGTGTTGATACCTATAATTATGCCTTGCGCGACAGTGCTTTTATAGATAGCAAGTGGTGTTATAATATTGTATACTACCCTCGACGTAAAAACGAACTGACATTTAAAGGTGATTTTTGGGTTAATGATTCTACATATGCCATTAAAAATATAAATCTTCAGGTTACCAAGAGCGCGAATATCAACTGGGTTAAAGAAATTTATATTGAGCAAGATTTTGAAGTAGTCAATGATTCCGTTTTTCTACTGAAGCGAGATTATATGTTAAGCGACTTCAGTTTTAATAAGAAAGAGGAGTCTAGAGGTTTGTATGGTAAACGAACTACGGTTTATGATAATTATGATTTTAATAAACCTAAGCCAAGGGAGGCTTATAGAAAAGAACGTAATCCATTAGACGTTAATCAGATATTGAAAGATGATGCATTTTGGGAGGAAAATAGACTAGAAACTTTAAATAAAGATGAAAAAGGAATCTACAAATTATTAGATACCCTCAAAACGGTTCCTAAATTTAAATCATATTATAACCTGGTAAGTATCTTAGGGTCTGGATATGTTGAAATTGATAAATGGAATCTAGATTTAGGTTCGGTTTATGATGTTTTTGGTTACAATAATGCTGAAGGTCCTAGGGTAAGAGTTGGGGCAAGAACATATTATGGTCAAAACGACCCTTGGCGAATTGAAGGCTATACAGCTTACGGGTTTAAAGATCAAAAATTTAAGCATGGTCTTGCCGGTAAATTTTTAGTAGATAGAAATAGCAGGCTAATTGTATCAGGAGGAAATAGAAGAGATATTGAGCAGCTTGGTGTTAGTTTAACGGCAACAAATGATGTATTGGGACGCAGTATTGCATCCTCATCTTTATTAACGGTTGGCGCTAATAATAGATTAACCAATATTAACCTGAGTGCACTTAATTTCGAAATTGAACCGCTAACTAATATTAAATTTTCTGTGGGTGGTACCTTTAGAACATTAAGTTCTGCATTGCCAAATGATTTTAGTTTGGATTATGTGGATCCAGAATCACCTACAGGCGTTTCGTCTGAAATACGACAATTCGATTTTAATGCACTTATTCTATATACACCAGGTAAGAAGACTATTGGTTATGGTGTTGAGCGTCGCGATGTTAATGATACGTATAGTACCATATTATTAAACTTCACTAAAGGGACAAAGGGTGTGCTTGATAGTGATTTTGATTATAGTAAACTTCAATTTTCATATAGTCAGCCTTGGCAGTTAGGTGGCTTTGGTAGGTTGTTAAGTACCATAGAGATTGGTAAAACATTCGGAGAAGTACCTTTAGGGCTTTTAAGTGTGGTGCCGGGGAATCAGACTTTTTTCTCTAACTACGGTACGTTTCCTAATTTAGATTTTTACGAATTTGTAACCGATACCTATGCAGCTGTTCATTTGCAGCATAATTTTAATGGACGGTTTTTCTCAAGAATACCATTCCTTAGAAAATATAATCTTAGAGAGATTGTCGCCATTCGTGGAGTATGGGGCGATTTATCTGATGCTAATAAGGCTTTGAGCGCGCCAGCTACAGTAAATACTCTATTACGCGCACCATCAGAAAAGATATATTATGAATATTCTTTCGGTGTAGGTAATATTTTCAAGATATTTAGACTAGATTTTAATTTTAGAGGTAATTATTTAGATAATCCAGATGCAAGGCCCTTCGGAGTTACTGGTACATTTGGATTTGTCTTTTAATTCATTTAATTTTTACAATTATAGCGAAGAAGTACCGTTTCATAAACAACTATAAATTTAACAACAAAATATATGGCAGCAGCTAAAGCATTGACCTTTGATGTGTTAATAGAAATTCCTAAAGGAAGTAGAAATAAATACGAATACGATTTTGCATTGCATAAAATTCGATTTGATCGTATGCTTTTTTCTTCTATGATGTATCCTGGTGATTATGGGTTTGTTCCAGAAACTTTGGCTTTGGACAAAGATCCACTTGACGTTTTGGTTATGGGGACAGAACCTACTTATCCAATGACGGTAATGGAAGTGAAGCCAATCGGTGTATTTCATATGACCGATGAAAAAGGGCCAGATGAGAAAATTATCTGTGTGCCAGTTTCTGACCCAATTTGGAGTAACAATAATGATATCAGTGATTTAAATCCGCATAGATTAAAAGAAATAGAACATTTCTTTCAAGTATATAAAGACTTAGAAGAGAAAAAAGTTGATACAGGCGGCTGGGGAGATGCTAAAGAAGCAATCGAAATCTACCACGAATGTGTGAAGAGATATAACGAAAGTGAGCATAAAGCAAAACGCACTTTTGTGATTTAGATAATTTCATTTGATTATAAGGCCACTTTTTGTATAAAAAAGTGGCTTTTTTTATTCTATTCTAATTTACTACTTTAGCCGCGCTAATTTTATAACTAAACAAACAACAGATTAAATGGAGTCACTAATGATTTATATGCCAATAGTAATGGCTATTTTAGGCCTAATATATATGGGTATCAAGAGGTCTTGGGTAATGAAACAAGATGCTGGAGATGGAAAAATGAAAGAAATATCAGATTACATTTATGAAGGCGCTTTGGCTTTTTTAAGTGCAGAATATAAACTTTTATCCATATTCGTAGTAATTGTAAGTGTTTTACTTGCTATAGTTTCATTTGTAGTACCAACAACACATTGGTTAATTGTAGTAGCATTCATTTTTGGAGCTATTTTTTCAGCCTTTGCAGGAAATATAGGTATGAAAATCGCTACTAAAACGAATGTTCGTACAACACAAGCCGCTCGTACAAGTTTGCCTAATGCATTAAAAATTTCATTTGGTGGTGGTACTGTTATGGGTCTTGGTGTTGCAGGTTTGGCTGTTTTAGGTCTAACAATATTTTTCATCATCTTTTTCCAGTTTTTTATGGGCGGTGTTTGGACCACTACAATGGACATGACAATTGTTTTAGAAACACTAGCAGGTTTTTCATTAGGTGCTGAATCTATTGCTTTATTTGCACGTGTAGGTGGTGGTATTTATACGAAGGCTGCAGATGTTGGTGCAGATTTAGTAGGTAAGGTAGAAGCGGGTATTCCAGAAGATGATCCTCGTAACCCAGCTACTATTGCTGATAACGTTGGTGATAACGTAGGGGATGTTGCAGGTATGGGAGCAGATTTATTCGGGTCATATGTTGCTACTGTTTTGGCCGCTATGGTTTTGGGTAATTATGTGATAAAAGATATGGGCGGAAGTATTTCTGATGCTTTCGGCGGCATTGGCCCAATTTTATTGCCAATGGCAATTGCTGGTGCGGGTATTATTATATCTATCATCGGTACAATGTTGGTGAAAATAAAAAGTAACGATGCAAAAGAAGCTCAAGTTATGGGCGCTTTAAATATTGGTAACTGGACATCTATTGTACTTGTTGCTATTTCTTGTTTCGGATTAGTTACTTGGATGCTTCCAGAAACTATGAAAATGGAATTCTTTGGTGAAGGTCTTTTAGAAATATCATCAATGCGAGTTTTCTATGCTACATTGGTAGGTTTAGTTGTAGGGGCTGTTATCTCTTCGGTAACTGAATATTACACAGGATTAGGAAAAGCACCGATTTTAAAGATTGTACAGCAATCTTCTACAGGAGCTGGTACAAATATTATTGCAGGTTTAGCTACAGGCATGATTTCAACATTTCCTTCTGTATTGTTATTTGCTGCCGCAATTTGGTCTTCATATGCATTTGCAGGTTTCTACGGTGTTGCTTTAGCAGCTTCGGCTATGATGGCAACTACGGCTATGCAGTTGGCGATTGATGCTTTCGGTCCAATATCTGATAATGCCGGTGGTATTGCAGAAATGAGTGAGCAAGAACCTATCGTAAGAGAAAGAACGGATATATTAGATTCAGTAGGTAACACTACAGCTGCTACTGGTAAAGGTTTTGCCATTGCTTCTGCAGCATTAACTTCTTTAGCATTGTTTGCTGCGTATGTGACATTCACTGGTATTGATGGTATAAACATATTCAAAGCTCCTGTATTAGCAATGTTATTCGTTGGTGGTATGGTGCCAGTAGTTTTTTCTGCCTTAGCGATGAACGCTGTTGGTAAAGCCGCAATGGAAATGGTTCAGGAAGTTAGACGTCAGTTTAAAGAAATTCCTGGTATTATGGAAGGTACGGGTAAGCCAGAATATGATAAATGTGTTGCGATATCTACGCAAGCTTCGCTTAGAGAAATGATGTTGCCAGGTTTATTAACTATCGGTTTCCCGTTATTGATTGCTTTCGCTCCATTATTATTCGGAATGAATAAATTGGCTATTGCAGAGATGTTAGGTGGTTATATGGCTGGTGTTACTGTTTCAGGTGTATTATGGGCTATATTTCAAAATAACGCAGGCGGTGCTTGGGACAATGCTAAGAAATCTTTTGAAGCTGGTGTTGAGATTAATGGTGAAATGACCTACAAGGGTTCTGAAGCTCACAAAGCTGCAGTAACAGGTGATACAGTTGGTGATCCTTTTAAAGATACATCAGGTCCTTCAATGAACATCTTAATTAAATTAACGTGTTTAATTGGGTTGGTTATTGCTCCGATATTAGGCGGACATGCTGAAGAGGGTGTTGCTATGCAAAACGATACAAACGAAATTACTGTTGAATTAAATGTTGAAAATAATGATTTAGCGGAAGCGACAGTTACTTATACAACAACGGTTAATGGCGAAACGATAACTGAAAAAGTTGTCTATAATGGAACTAAAGCTGAAGTAGAAGCGCAATTGGCTGCATTTGAAAAAGCAAGTGTCCTTAAGAAAGGAACTTCGACTGAAGTAACAATTGAAAAAGTAGAGATTAATAAATAATTAATACTTAGAATGTAAAAAAACCATCAGCAATGCTGATGGTTTTTTTATGCCGCAATTTATTGTAATTGGAATGTAATTGGAATACTAAAAGAAACTTTTACGGCAGTTCCTCGTTGTTTTCCAGGAGTCATTTTTGGAAGCTTTGATAGAATTCTAACAGCCTCATTTTCTAATAACTCATGAGGGCCTCTTTTTCTAATTGAACCGATGCTTCCGTCTTTGTTAATCATGAATTGAGTGTTCACCCTACCTTGTTGTCCCATTTCTTGAGCTAATTCTGGGTACCTAAAGTTTTTTCGAATATGCTTTTGCATCATTTCATTAAAACAAGAGCGTTTGTCTTTTTCATTTTCACACCCAGGAAAAACAGGTACTTCTTCAATGGTTACCCAATTTACATCTACTTCAACTGGTACGTCAATAACTTCTATATCTGAAGCTTCTAAGATTTCAGTATCTGGGTTAGCTTCAGTTGTTTTTATTAATGTTTCTTCAATTGGGTCATTATCTTCGACAATTTCTATCTCCGTTGGCACAACTGGAGGTTTTGCTGGTTGAATTATTTCTAACTTAAAAATGGGAGCTTCTTCAATTATAGTTTTATCTGCCTTGTTAAGACCGATGTCAAAGTCATAAAAAGTATCATAAGTTTTCCATTCTAAGGCTACAATAACCATAGTTAATACTAATAGAAGCCCGAATACGAAATACATACTACTTTTTTTGTTGAGGTCTTTCTGTGGATTTTTTTTTGGTTCCATAATTTAGAAATTTAGACTTGTTGTGAACAAGTGAGGTTATTATTATTTTGCTTTTATAAAGCTATTCTTTAGAAGGGGAGTAAGAAACGAGCAATGAGTCAATTGTGGTTTTCAATGAGGGAAATGCCTTTATATTTGATTAGGACCCTCGAAAATGGTTTATGAAGTAGCTTAAATGTGGTTTTTGTTGAAATAAAAATTTTAAAGGTTGTCGAAAGACCGTAATTTTAACGCCATGGGTATTTTTAAGAAGGACAAACTTCAAATTATTAATTTTCAATCATACGGCAGTGCAACCCGGCTATATGTGCGTGGTCGTGCCATTGAGGATGAAAATATTGACTTAGATCAAAAAGGCATTTTCAATTTAATGGGAAATACTTGGAGGCGGTTTGAAACAGATGAAGTTAGAAATACAACTCTTAAAATTACTTTTTCAAACGGAGAAACGGTAGAAGGTACTACTGATGATGATGGTTATTACTTAATTGATGAGAAAATTGATGGACTTCAAAATTTAGCAAATGATGAGGGTTGGTTGAATTTTGAATTGTCATTCAATAATCCGAATTTAAAAAGGGAAATAGTGCTTCAAAACCGATTTCCTGGTGAAATGTTGATTCCAAGTGAGTATGCTAAATTTGGGGTTATTAGTGATATAGACGATACCATTTTGCATACGGGTGTAGTTTCTTCATTGAAATGGAAGGTAATATTAAATACCATGTTTAAACGCGCTACTAAGCGCAGACAACTAGAGGGCGCTTCAGATTTTTACATGAAACTCCACAATGGAAAAACAGGAAGTGAGGCGAACCCTTTGTTTTATGTGAGCCATAGCCCATGGAACTTATATCGATATCTTGAACTCTTCTTAAAAACAAATAACTTTCCTAAAGGGCCTATTTTATTGCGTAGTATGGCCAGTTTTAGAATGCGTAAAAAGAATGATGAGAAACCGCAAAAGCAACGAGAAATTAGTAATCTGCTAAAAGCTTATCCTAATTTACCATTTATTTTAATTGGTGATAGTGGAGAGAAAGACGGAGATATTTACCAAGAAATTTCCAACTTGTTTCCAGGGAGAATAAAAGCAATTTACCTGCGTAGTGTAAACCATTCAAGACGAATGAAGCGTATTGAAAATCTATTTTTAGACTTCAAGGATATTCCTTTTTTAATGGTAAACAAAACTGAGGAGGCAATCGCACATGCGAAAGAAAACGGATTTATCTAAAAACTATGCGGTTGTAATATTTTGAATAGGTACCCACCTGTTTTTATCAAAATCGTTTAAAGCATTAATTAATTGAAAGCTTACGAAGAAGTGAATTGAATCTGCCTTTATAATGGCTTCCGTGATTATTCCTTCAGAAAGTAGTCTTGTTCTGCACGTTCCGTTTAATAGAGGGGTAGAAGGTGTTATTATTTTTTGACCATCAGTAAAAAGAATATTGGAGTAAGTAGCATCGGTAATGAATCCGTTTTTAGTAATTAAAACATCTTCAAAATTTGCCTTTTGTTGATAAAGGTGGTTTAAATTATTACGATTAGCATATTTTAATTGGTAGTCTATTGTATCATTTTTTAGCATCAATAGGCTTGAGGGTATCGTTTTGAGGTATTCGGAAATTGTCCATTTAGTGCCAATTTCATTGTATTCGATTCTTAATTTACATTTTAGAGATTTATCAATTCGCGGTAAAATTACTTTGTCAAATAAAGAGTAATTTGGCTCGAATCCAAAAAAAGCATAAAAAGATGATTTGAACCTAGATTCATGATAATGGGCATTTTGAATTTTGCCATTCTCAATACATACAGATTCAAATAATGGGTACATATATCTTTTCTAAAAGTTCTTGGTATTCCTCATCTAGTTTGCTTAAGTGGGTTATGCCACCACCACTTTTGTAATATAGTTGTCCGTCAATATGTTCAATATACCGAATGCTAACCGCACTATCAATTTGGCTGCCATCAAAAACGCCGAAAATACCTGTGTAAAATCCTCGTGGCATAATTTCTACATGCTCAATAATATCTAAAGTTTTCTTTTTTGGAGCGCCGCTTATAGACCCAGCTGGTAAGGTATTTAGTAGCAAGTTGGCAAAATTATCTTTCCAGTTTTTGGGTAGTTTGCCTTGTATTTCTGTGCTGGTCTGCAGAAGTTCTTGATTGCCTTTTTTTATTTTTTCAATATATCTAAACTTAGTAACCTTTACTTTTTTTGCAATTATAGAAAGATCGTTTCTAATGAGGTCTACTATTGTATTGTGTTCGTATAGTTCTTTTTTATTAGAAAGAAGTAATTGTTGTGCGTTAGGTATAGCACTATTTATTGTCCCTTTCATTGGGTATGAAAAAATAGTACCGTTATCGATTTTCAGGTAACACTCTGGTGAAAAGAGAACGAATTTATCTTTGTATAGTAGCTTGTAAGGTGCTGATGCTTTGCGATAAATCTCTTTTAAATTGGCTGAAGTATTAAGTACAGTAGGGAACGTAAGGTTCAGTAAAAAGCTATTTCCCATATTCAATTCCTTTTTAACCGCGTCAAAAGCTTTTTGATAG
>CAXBIJ010000061.1:0-13780 GCA_963975675.1 uncultured Maribacter sp.
GGTGCAGCAGTGGCGATGTCATTGATTAAAATTGGAGCAGATAATGGAAGTTTTATTGATGTATTTAATTACATCAATAATGACAAAGCCATTCAAATTATTTTTGGAATATTACTCTCCGTTGTAGTTGCCTTTTCTATTGGCGCTTTGGTACAATGGGTGTCTAGACTACTTTTATCCTATAACTTTGAGAAAAAACCAACATGGGTAGGTGCTCTATTTGGTGGATTTGCTTTATCCTCTATAACTTACTTTATACTAATGAAAGGTATAGGCGGAACATCTTTTGCTGGTGAAAGTTTTGATATTATTGGTGGTATTACCATAAAAGAATTTCTCGAGACTAAAGTAGTAGTTTTAGTACTTATCAACTTTTTAATTTGGTCAGTTCTATCTTTCATTTTAATGAAATTCGCCAAAACCAATATTTATAAATTAATTATCGGGGTTGGTACATTTGCTTTGGCCTTAGCTTTCGCAGGTAACGATTTGGTAAATTTTATTGGAGTACCAATTGCTGCATGGCAATCATATGAAGCTTGGATGGCTTCTGGTGTTGCCGCATCAGAATTTAGTATGGGTATATTGGCAAAAAAAGTTCCCACACCAACCTTGCTTTTATTTATAGCAGGTATGGTAATGGTACTTACTTTGTGGTTTTCTAGTAAAGCTAAAAGTGTAGTTAAAACATCTTTAGATCTTTCTAGTCAAGAAGATACTAAAGAAAGATTTCAACCAAATTTTCTATCACGTGGTTTGGTTCGATTAGCGATAGCCATATCAGAGTCTCTCACCTATATTTTGCCTAAATCATGGCAAACCAAAATTGACAAACAATTCGAAAAACCTGTAATCGCTTTAACTAAAAATAAGATACTTGAATTACCTGCTTTTGATATGGTTCGTGCGGCTGTAAATCTTATGGTAGCAGGAATTTTAATTTCGATTGCTACGTCGTATAAATTACCATTATCAACTACCTATGTAACGTTTATGGTTGCCATGGGAACATCTTTAGCAGATAGAGCTTGGGGCGCTGAGAGTGCAGTATACAGAGTTGCAGGGGTGCTTAATGTTATCGGCGGATGGTTCGGCACCGCTATTATAGCTTTTATAGCCTCTGGTACTATTTTAGCTCTGATTAGTTTTGGCAAGGGCGCTGCGATTGCAGTACTTTTATTATTGGCCATACTACTCTTGGCGAGAAACTATATTTCACATAATAAAAAGGCAAAAGAACTACGTGCAGAAGATTCGCTTAATAGAGCTGAGAGTAGTTCTATACAAGGTGTAATTATAGAAAGTGCTGAGAATATTTCAAATGTTCTTAAAAGAACGAACAAAATTTACACGAACTCCATTAACGGTCTTGCAAAACAAGATGTTAATTTGTTGAAAAAGAATAAAAAACAAGGAGAGAAACTCTCAAATGAAATTGATGATTTACGTGACCATATCTTCTATTTTATCAAAAATCTTGATGAAAATAGTGTTGGCGCCAGTAATTTCTATATTAATGCACTTGGTTACTTGACAGATATAGCCCAATCTTTAGAGTATATCGGCAAAGTCAGCCACAAGCATGTCAATAACAATCATAAAAAATTAAAATACAATCAAATAAAAGAGTTAAAGCAAATTGATTTAAAACTTGAAGAAATTTTGAATCAGACTCAAGCAGCTTTTACTAATCAATCTTTTGAACAAATTGGACTTGTCTTAAATCAGAAAGAAGAATTATTCGCTATGGTTTCTGACAAAATTCAAACTCAAATTGCTAGAACGCGTACAGAAGAATCTAGTCCGAAAAATACGACACTATACTTTTCTTTATTGTTAGAAACAAAAGATTTGATAACCTCTACGATGAATTTGTTACAACAATATCATAATGAACATGATAGTTCAATAGCACCGGCAACTATAGAACAACCTAAAAAGTCGTAACAATATTTAAAAACTGAAATTATAAGTACCTTGTCATCACAAATTAAATTGATGATGAGGTACTTTTTTTTATTCTTAGCACTACAAGTAAATATTCTTGCTTTTGGACAAGAAATTAGCGGCAAACAACTTTTAGAAAAAGCAATAGCTTTTCATGACCCTGAAGGTAATTGGAAATCCTTTAAAGGTGAGATGCTGATTGAAATGGAAAGCCCTAATAATGGAACCAGAGGCACTACATTACAAATAGACTTACCTTCGAATTACTTCAAGTCTACCGTTAAAAAAGATAATTACACCATAGAATCTGAATTAAAGGATGAAGAGTGTACTTTAAAATTAGATGGTAGCACTTCTATCTCAAATAAGATTAAGGATAGTCTAAAAATATCATGCGACAGGGCTAAAATGATGAAAAATTATTACACCTATCTGTATGGCCTTCCTATGAAACTAAAAGACCCAGGAACCATTATAGACCCAAAGGTTCAAAAAAAGACTTTTAAAGGAAAAGAGTATTTGGTTCTTAAAGCAGGTTACGAAAAAGAAGTTGGCAGCGATACTTGGTATTTCTATTTTGACCCAAAAACCTACGCCATGGAAGTGTATCAATTCTTTCATGATGAAAGTAAAAATGATGGTGAATATATACTGTTATCTGAGATGATAACTGTTAACGGTATTAAAATTCCGAAGATACGTGCTTGGTATTATAATAAAGAGGATGTCTATTTAGCAACTGACAAACTAGTAAAAGGAAAAAATATAGACTAACGATAAAAATTCATTTCATCCATATAAGTCCAGACCTCAGGAGGCAACATGGGTTTTATGTTTTTCCCATTTTTATGCTCTTTTCTAATAAAGGTGGAAGATATTTCCATAATAGGTGCATTAACTCGGTGAATACTTTTGTGTTGCATAAACTGAGATTCTATGGCCCCTTCTGAAATTCTTGGATACACGTAAATAGTATAGTTCTCTAAAATAGTCTCATAATTCTTCCATTTATGTAAACCTTTTAAATTATCCTCCCCCATAATCAACGAAAAACTATACCCCGAAGGATATTTCTCATCTAAATGAACCAAGGTATTCACCGTGTAATTTGGCTGGGGAAGATCGAACTCAATCTTACTAGGATTTAATTTTGGGTATTCCTTAGTGGCTTCATAGACCATTTCATATCTATGATGGTTATCTAAAAGCGTTTTCTTGGCCTTGAAAGGGCTTTGAGGGGTTACAACAAACCAAACCTCATCTAAATCAGAAAACTCTACCATATGGTTCGCTATGACCAAATGACCAATATGTATAGGGTTAAACGTTCCGAAATAAAGCCCAACCTTTTTCATCTAATTTTATTCCTTATCCTCATCAATGAAAGAAGCCACCATATCAACAGCTTCTTTTAAAGCAACATCCAAATCATAATTTTTAATGATTTTATCAAATTGAGGGGCTGTAGCTAATTCAACAGACGCCTTTGCAATACGCATGTTTATTTTATCTTCACTTTCAGTACTTCGTTTCTTAAGTCTGATTTTTAGTTCATCTACACTAGGTGGCTTTACAAAAACAGCCAAAGTTTTATCTGGAAATTTCTTTTTAATTCGAAGTCCACCAACAACATCAATATCAAAAATAACATTTTTGCCTTCAGCCCATAAACGCTCTACTTCACTTTTTAAAGTGCCATAAAAATTATCTCGGTACACTTCTTCCCATTCCAAAAAATCATCATTTTTAATATGATTTTTAAATTCAGAAACAGACATAAAATAATAATGTTCTTTATTCTTCTCTTTACCTCTTCTTGGTCTTGATGTCGCAGAAACGGAAAAAGCTAAATTCAATTCTGGTTGAGCCAATAGATGACGTACGATTGTTGTTTTCCCACTGCCAGAGGGTGCTGAAAAAATTATAAGTTTTCCCCCTTTCATTTATAGCACATTTAGCATTTGTTCCTTAATTTTTTCAAGCTCATCTTTCATTTGAACCACTAACTGCTGCATTGGAGCATAATTCGCCTTTGAACCGATTGTATTGATTTCACGACCTATTTCCTGAGAAATAAAACCTAATTTTTTACCATTGCTATCCTCAGATTTTAAGGTTTTTCCAAAATAATCTAAATGGTTCGATAATCTTACTTTTTCTTCTGTGATGTCATATTTTTCTAGGTAATAAATAAGCTCTTGCTCAAATCTATTTGCATCTACATCTGCCTTTAAATCTTGCACTGCCTTCTCCAATCTTTCTCTAATAGTACTTTGACGATCAGGATCAATATTTATTACCTCTTCTAACAGTTTATTCAATGAAGCTATCCTATCTAAAAAATCTTGCTCTAACACACTTCCTTCCTCCGATCTAAATTCATTTATCTCAACCAGTGCACCTTGTAATGCTTGTTTTATCGCTTCATATTCCTCTTCATCAATATCTTCTTTTGCCGTTTTCATAGCATCTGGAAAACGCAATGCCATTTCTAACAATCTAAGATCATCGCCTGTGGCAATATTTTTCAACTGTGCCATGTATTGCTTTACAGCAACCTCATTTACTTGAGAAGTCGTTTCATCTCCGGTCAGCTCAACATATAAGCTAAAATCTACCTTACCCCGTTGCAGCGAGTTCGCGATAATCTTTCTTAGTTCAAGTTCCTTTTCACGATAACTAGAAGGCATACGCGCATTTAAATCGATGCTTTTACTATTCAGTGATTTTAATTCTACAGTAATTTTTTTGTTTGGTAATTGAATTACACACTTTCCGAAGCCGGTCATCGATTGAATCATGAATACATTTTAGATTTAGACAAAGGTAAGATAATTGTTAAATGTAATTTTAATCATATCTCTGTTCTTAATTAAGAAAGGAGCAAACAAAAATATTCTCTTGTTAACTCCTTTTTACTTTATTTTTTGAACTAAATTATAATTCTCTTACCCAAATATTTCTAAAACTTACACGGCTATCATCACCGTGATCTTGTAATAATAAAGGGCCTTTACCATGAGCAGGATTTTTGGGCCACCCAATGTAAGGAGTCGTTCCTTTTAATTCAATATGGTCTTGAACCAAAACTCCGTTATGAATTACAGTTATATCACCTGATTTTATTTTACCCCCATCAGCATTGAATTTTGGCGCATGGTAAATAATATCATAGGTATTCCAATCACCTGTTGGTACAGAAGCCATCGCCAAAGGAACATGCTGCTTGTAAATTGAACCTACTTGACCGTTTACGTACGTTGGGTTGTCATTTTGGTCAAGAACCTGTACTTCATAAATACCATTCAGAAAAACACCGCTATTAGCCCTATGTTGACCTTCTAACTGAACCGGTAAAGGCGATTTCCATTCAATATGTAATTGCACATCCCCAAAATTTTGCTTTGTCTGTATATTTCCAGTTTTATCATTAACGGTCATACTTCCATCTTTGTTCAAATGCCATTTAGCAGCTGTACTATCATTAGAACTAATCCAATTGTCCAGATTTTCCCCGTTAAAAAGCACAATAGCATCACTTGGCGCAGTACTTATTGACCCAGGTTTTACTACTTTCACTTTTGGCTCATAAAATTCTGTTTCTTCAGGAGTAGTAGGTTCGTCGCCCATATATTCTTCATAAACGATGACGTTATCTTCTACAACTGTTTTCTCATTCTCTATAGATTCTACTTTTTCTTGGCATGATATTAAAACGAAAGATGTTGTTAACAGTAGTAATGAATATTTATTTTTCATAAGTGGTTATGCTATTAAAGTTGTTTGATTTTTATATTTCTAAACGCCACAATGTTCCCGTGGTCTTGTAGCCCGATTTTACCAGTTGTAAACTTACCAAAACCTTCCCAACCTGCAAATTTAGAGTCCGCAACCATAGCATCCCATTCCTCGCCTTGTACAGGAAAAGTGACCATTTCAATACCATTCAAAACAACATTCCCCCTATTTTCTTTATGGTCAACAGTTATTAACATAGTATTCCATTCACCAATAGGCTTTGTTGCATCTTCTGCTGGAGAAACCATGTCATATAATGCACCCGCTTGATGCGTAGTACCAGCTTTTGCATCTGGATGCTTATCATTATCTAGAATTTGAATCTCTGGTCCGGTTTGATACCCCGTACCGAACTTTTCATCCTCACTTACACCCCAAAAAACACCACTGTTCCCTGCCTCAGAAATTTTCCAATCTAAACTTAAAACAAAATCGGTATACTCCTTTTTGGTAACAAGGTCATGATTTTTCTTCTCCTCCCCTTCATTTGGCGGAGTATAAACCAATGCTTCCTCTTTAATCTTCCAAGCTTCGCTTACCCCATTGGATTTAAACTCTTTCCATTGATCCAATGAAGTACCATCGAATAAAATTTCCCATTCACTTTCAGGCATTTCAATTTTCTCAACCACAGCTGTAGAGGTTTCTTTCTTTTCTTGCTTACAAGAGATAAAAAATATTAAAAACGCAACACTAACAATTACTTTCTTCATATCATTTCGTTTTAAAGTCCTAACATTTTTTTCAACATCTCTTGATCTATTTCAGCACCTGCAAAATCATCGAATGTTTTCTCAGTTGCTTCTATGATATGGTCTTGAATAAACTTCGCGCCTTCTCGAGCACCTTGCTCCGGACTCTTAATACAACATTCCCATTCCATTACAGCCCAAACATCACAACCGTATTGGGTAAGTTTAGAAAATATTGTTTTAAAATCTATTTGACCATCACCTAAAGAGCGATATCTACCGGCTCTATTACCCCAATCATTATATCCACCGAAAGCACCTTTCTTACCCGTCGGATTAAACTCAGAATCCTTTACATGAAAAGACTTTATAAACTCGTGATAATGGTCTATATATGTGATATAATCTAACTGTTGCAAAACAAAATGACTTGGATCATAAAGAATATTCACTCTTTTATGATTACCGGTAGCTTCTAAGAATCGTTCAAAGGTATCACCATCATGCAAATCTTCACCAGGGTGAATTTCATAGCATACATCAACACCTTCTTTATCAAAATGGTTTAAAATTGGAGTCCATCTTTTTGCCAATTCTTCAAAGCCCATTTCAACCAAACCTGCAGGTCTTTGTGGCCAAGGGTGCATAGTATGCCATAAAAGTGAACCAGAAAATGTAGCGTGTGCATTTAACCCTAAACGTCTACTTGCTGTTGCTGCTTTCTTGACTGTTTCTACAGCCCACTTTGTTCTTTCTTTTGGTTTACCATGTACTTCTTTTGGCGCAAAAGAATCAAACATCAAATCATAAGCAGGATGTACCGCCACTAATTGACCTTGTAAGTGAGTAGAGAGTTCAGTTATTTCCAAACCATAAGAATTTACCTTGCCTTTTAGCTCATCACAATAATCTTGACTTTCTGCTGCTTTATCTAAATCGATTAAGAAACTTTCCCATGTAGGAATTTGAATTCCCTTATACCCAAGATCAGAAGCCCATTTACACATTCCATCCAAGGTGTTAAACGGTGCTTTACTATCTACAAATTGTGCTAAAAATACGGCTGGTCCTTTGATTGTTTTCATAAAAATATACTATCTGTTGTTTGAATTAGTTCCCATATTCAACACATTAAATATGTCAAATTATCTTATATTTAAGAATTGTAACACGTTAGTTACAATACCTTAAAGATTTGCTATAAATATAGGGAATACCAATAGAAAAAGTTTAAAATTTAAGCATGAATCAAAATGAAATATTCGACGCAATTGTGGTCGGAACTGGCATTAGTGGTGGATGGGCAGCTAAAGAATTAACTGAGAAGGGCTTAAAAACACTTGTTTTAGAACGTGGTCGTATGGTAAAACATATTGAAGACTACCCAACCATGAACGATGACCCTTGGGATTATTCTTTAAAGGGAGAGTTATCTAAAGAGGATAAGGAAAAATATCACGTACAACGCCGTGTTAACTGGGCACCAAAAGAAGATGTAAAACACTTTTTTGTAAACGACTTAGACCATCCTTATGTAGAGACTAAAAGATTCGATTGGATAAGAGGTTATCAAGTGGGCGGAAGATCTCTTACATGGGGTCGTCAAAGTTACAGGTGGAGTGATATTGATTTTGAAGCGAATAAAAAAGAAGGTGTAGGCGTAGACTGGCCAGTAAGATACAAGGATATTTCGCCATGGTACGATAAGGTAGAAGAGTATATTGGCGTTAGTGGCGAAAAATTAGGTTTGGAAGTTTTACCAGATGGAAAATTTCAACCCGCTATGAAATTGAACTGTGTAGAAGAGGATTTTAAAAAAAACACCGCAGAAAAGTTTGACGACGGACGCTTAATTACAATTGGTCGCACGGCACATATCACCGACCCAAATGCAACTTTTGAAGGTAGAGGCACGTGTCAAAATAGAGATCGTTGCTGGCGAGGATGTCCTTTTGGCGGTTATTTCAGCAGTAATTCATCTACACTACCAGCAGCAGAACGTACTGGAAACATGACTTTAAGACCAAATTCTATAGTTCATGAAATTATTTATGATGACATCACTAAAAAAGCAACTGGTGTTCGGGTTATAGATGCCGAAACCAATGAAAAAATTGAGTTTAAAGCGAAGGTTATTTTCCTTTGTGCATCTGCCATGGCCTCAGTAGGTATATTACTTCAATCAAAATCAGAGCGGTTCCCAAATGGGTTAGGCAATGATTCTGATGCATTAGGAAGAGGAATTATGGATCACCATTATAAATTAGGTGCTACAGCAAAAGTAGATGGCTACTTAGATAAGTATTATAAAGGTAGACGTGCAAATGGTTTTTACATACCGCGTTTTGTGAACCTTAATGAGAAGACCAAACGTGAAGGCTATTTACGTGGTTTTGGATACCAAGGCACCGCTAGTAGAGGAGATTGGTCTAAGGAAATAGGAGAATTGAACTATGGTAAAGACCTTAAAGAGTCTGTATTAAAACCTGGCCGGTGGACAATTGGGGTGACAGGTTTTGGCGAATTTTTACCTTACGATGATAACAGAGTTACGTTAAGCCCTACCGAAAAAGATAAATGGGGACTTCCTCAATTAGCTTTTGATGTGGAGTTTAAAGAGAATGAGTATAAAATGCGTGAAGACATTAAAAAGGAAATTGTAACTATGTTTGAAGCGGCAGGTTTTGAAGATGTAACCTCATATGAAGAACCAAGTGGCCCAGGATTAGGTATTCATGAAATGGGCGGCGCAAGAATGGGTCATAGTGCCAAAACTTCGATATTAAATAAAAACAATCAAGTGCATTTAGTTCCGAATGTATATGTAACCGATGGTGCCTTTATGTCTTCATCAAGCTGTGTAAACCCATCACTAACCTATATGGCGTTTACAGCTAGAGCTGCCGAACATGCCGCTAAGTCGTTAAAATCAGGAAAGTTTTCTTAATTATTTAAATACATTTTAAACTATAACGACAACTAACTCCGTTAGAGAAAAGTAAATATTAGCTTATGGAAAATGCTTCGGCCAGAAATATGTGGGGTAATTATTTAAGTGCACATTTAGAACATGCATTTGAACATGCACCTTCAACAACCTTTTTTGGTGATAATGAAATAGATGCCAATACTTTGGCAGACCTAACAAAAAAAGGGGTAAAAAAAGCAACCTCACATTCTTTATTAGGACTACAAAATCGTAATGAAAAACTTCCTAAAAAAGGAGACTTTATAGTAGTTACAAATTGGAGTGGTGAAGCTCAATGTATAGTTCGTACAACGGCAGTAAAACTCAAACCATACTTTAGTATTGATACCTCTTACGCACAATTAGAAGGTGAAGGTGATAAATCACTAGACTATTGGAAAAAAACACATTGGGACTACTATACAAGAGAGTTAGAAAAATTCGGTAGAGAACCTAGAGAGAGTATGATAATTGTTTGTCAAGAATTCGAGAAGGTTTATTAACTGATATCAATATTTTACCAAATAAAAAGAGCCGCTTAACGCGGCTCTTTTAGGTATTAGTTTAAGTTGATTATTTTTCTAATGCAACCCAAGTATTTCCATTTTTATGAGAATCTACTGTAGCTTCAATAAAATTCATACCACGAACACCATCTTTCATTGTAGGGAATTCGCCATCATTATATTTTTCGCCCCTTATAGCCCTTGCAGCTCCTTTATAAATATTTGCCATAGAATCAAATATTCCTTCTGGGTGGCCAGCAGGTAGTTTTGTTCCATCTAACGACAATTCAGAGTTATAGGCATGACCTGGCTTATACACTTGCGTAGGTTCTGTATCACTTAATTTATATAAAAAGTTTGGACGCTCCTGTTCCCATCTAAAAGCACCTTTCTCACCATAAATAGCTATAGCCAAACCGTTCTCTTCTCCTGTAGCAACTTGACTTCCTCTAATAACACCTTTAACGTGGTCACTCATTCGTATTAGAACAGTACCGTCAACATCCATTTTATTATCCTTATAAAGATAATTGAAGTCACAAAGTAATTCATTCACCTTAAGACCTGTTGTATATTCTACTAGGTTAAAGGCATGAACACCTATATCACCCATACACGAGCTTATACCTGCTTTTTTTGGGTCTAATCTCCAAACTGATGACCTTTTTGCTTTATCATGAATAATGGTATTAATCCACCCTTGATAATAAACGGCATCTACTTTATGAATTTTACCTAATGCGCCAGCTTTAATCATTTCACGCATTTGACGCACCATTGGGTAACCAGTGTACGTATGGGTTAAAGCGAAAACAGTACCTGCCTTTTTATGCGACTTTTGCAAATCTTTCGCTTCGGCCAAAGAAGTTGTCATTGGTTTTTCGCAGATTACATGAAATCCATTATCCAATAATTTCTTTGCCATTGGATAATGCAAAAAATTTGGCGTAAGTATCGAACATACTTGAATACGTTCCTCTTTAGGCAATTTCAATTCTTCTTCAATTAAAGTATCAAAATCTTTATAAATTCTATTTAACGGAACATCTATTTCTTTTGCAAAAGCAATACTTGCCTCATAATCTGGATTAAAAACAGCACCAGTAATCTGATAATTATCGTTAATAAGCGAGGCAACCCTGTGTAGCACTCCTATTAGGGAATCGCCTCCCCCTCCTAATATTCCTAAGCGTATTTTCTTTGGCATTTTTATAGTTGTTTAAGTTGAAAATAATATTTTTTAAAATCCATACGGATTTACATAATTACTAAAATTTGAAAATTATCTAGCTATTAGTTATTAAAAAACAGGTAAGCCATTTATTAAGAATCAATTTTCAGGCGTTTAAATTAAATAATTAATCTAAGACTGATAATCTATTTTCTCTGTTTTAAAGAAAATAGCGAACAAAACAAATACAGCTAGCGCAAAACCAGCTGGATACATCCAAATAGTTTCCCAAACGTGTTTTCCGTCTTCTAAAAGGTAGACTGTTGAGATTTTGCCTGCAATCCAAAATCCTATCAACATACCCACTCCGTAAGTTGCTAATGTTATAAGCCCTTGAGCAGAACTTTTAAATTTATCCCCAGCTTTACTGTCGGTATAAATCTGCCCCGAGACAAAGAAAAAATCATAACAAATACCGTGAAGCGCAATACCTACAATTAACATAAAACCAAGTTCATCAACATCACCAAATGCAAATAATAAATAGCGTACTACCCAAGCTGCCATGGCAACAAGAATTGTTTTTTTAAATCCGAATTTTGTAAAGAAATAGGGCAACAATAACATAAAGGCAATTTCTGAAATTTGACCTAAAGTCATTTTCCCAGTCGGGTTATCCATTCCTATTTCTACTAGAAAAGGATTTGCATTTTGATAATAGAAAGCCAGTGGAATGCATATTAAAACCGAAGAGATAAAGAATATTAAAAAGTTTTTATCCTTAAAAAGGCTCAATGAATCTAACCCTAAAATTTCCTTTATATTCACTTCGCCAGTGCTTACAGCTCTTGGCGGTGTTTTAGGCAATGTGAAACTGAACAATCCTAAAACCAATGATGCAATAAAAGTCATTAAGAAGGTGTTTCTTAGTAAACCTTCTCCAATATTCTTGCCTTGATCCCAGTTAAAAACATAGCTAATGGATAGTCCTGCAATTATCCATCCTGCAGTTCCAAATACTCTAACCATTGAAAACTCTTTGGCAGGGTTTTTCATTTGATTAAAGGATACCGAATTTACTAAGGCCAGGGTAGGCATATATAAAATCATATACCCCAAGACTAAAAGATAAAACGCACTAAATTCTGTACTTTCATACATTAAATACATAAGAACTGCACCAAGTAAATGTAGAATTCCTAAGATTCGTTCTGCATTAAAATATCGATCAGCAATAATACCAATAACAAAAGGAGCAATAATAGCTCCCCACGATTGTGTTGAAAATGCCAATGCTATTTCGCCGTCTGTTGCTTTTAGATTGTTTCCTAAAAATGTACCAAGGGTTACAAACCATGCACCCCAAATAAAAAATTCTAAAAACATCATGAAGCAAAGCTGTGCTCTGACTTTATTTTTCATTTATCTTTTGTAATAAACATAGTCTGACACAATAGGTTTAATGTCATTATTTCTAAAATCTACGGCAATTTGTCCCCTGTGATTTGTAGAATGATTTATGATATGAAATAGTATATCCTGTAAGGTATTTGTAAATAGACGCCCTTCGGCATTTTCATAATCTATACGCTTATCAAAATTATCAGCATTAGAAACAATCTCGAAAGAACTGCGCTGATTTTCGTAGTGAATGTCTGCCCAATCTTTTATTTCATGCTCTTGCCATACCTCAAATTCATTAGGTTTATTTAAAATTCTAGCATTCCAAAGATGATGCGCATTTAAAATATGACTAAATAAACTTATAGTTTTTGACGGCACAGTATTTAGCACCAAACATTCTTCTATCAGTTTTTTATTACAGTAAAAATTATAATCGAATATTTCATTAAAAAAAACTTCCATAAATCATATTCTAGGTTACTGAATTTCTTTTGCGGCTTTTAATAAAAGATCTCTGGTTGCAATAATCCCAGCTTCTTCGCTTATTTCAGAACCTTCAAACTCTACACCTATAAAACCTGTATACCCAGCATCTTTAACAATTTTAACCATTTTTACGTAGTCTATACCCGTATCATAGCCATTGGCATCGAAATTATTCGATTTAGCACTTACAGCTTTTGCATAAGGCATTAGTTCCTTTACGCCTTTATATTTATCATATTCCTTTATACAATCCCAACTTTTTGGTTTACGTTCAATGCAAAAGTTTCCAAAATCAGGCAGACTTCCGCAGTTATCCATATTCACGGTTTTCATTACTTCTGCATGAAGTTCACCGTTAGATGATAAGCCGCCATGGTTCTCTACCAATATATTTATATTTTTGGTTTTTGCGTAAGTAGCTAATTTAGTTAACCCGTCTACAGAATTCTTAATCCATTCTTCTGGCACATTACTACCATTAAGATTCACTCTAATGGCATGGCAACCCATTGCAGCAGCAGCATCTACCCATTTCTTATGCTTTTCAACGGTTTCGTTTCTTTCCGCTTCATCGTTAACAGCTAAATTGCCTTGACCATCAATCATAATCAAAACATTTTTCATTCCGTGTTTTTTTGCCTCTGCATTTGACTTAGCAACAAAATTTGCCATTGCCTCTTCTGAATAATTTGCATCTGCCAATTCAGGATTATACAATTGACTCACATATTCCAGTCCGGTAAATCCCCAATTTTTTGCTTTTTCGGCAAAAGAATATGGATCTACCCCATCTTCATTTATCATTTTA
>CAXBIJ010000062.1:0-13627 GCA_963975675.1 uncultured Maribacter sp.
GCGCCAAATGATTACAAAGGAGCTCATTATGATCATTTCAATAATTTCTTTACGAGTATAAGAAGCAATGGTAAGGTAATACAAGATCCGAAATTTGGTCTTAGAGCTGCAGGTGCAGCACTTTTGGCTAACGAAAGTTTTGCAAGAAAACAACCCGTTAATTGGAACCCTACAGAAATGAAATTAATGTAAATTATTTAACCATCATAACCTAGTTCATTCAATATTAAAGGCACCAAACCTTAAACTCCGTTTATCAATACAGTATTGATAATCGGTGTTATGGTGCTAAAAAGGCATATTAATGTGTATTTCTAATAAGTCTCCTTCATCCAATCATATGGTTTTCTATTCATCCAAAGTCCTCTTGTAAAATCAGGAAAATCTTGAGGCTCTCCATTGTTTGCTATAGATACTTCAGAAAGTGGAGTAACAGCACTCCAAGCTGCAGCATCATAAGCATCTAAAGGAGGTGCAATATTTTGTTTTGCAGATTCGATAAATGAATTCATCACAAAGAAATCCATTCCCCCATGGCCGGCATCTAAAGCATATTCCCCATACTTTTTCCACAATGGATGATCGTACTTTTCTAACCAAGGTTGTGCTTCGCTCCAAGTGTGAGGTTCAGATTCTCCTTCAATATAAATTCTACTTCCGTCTACTTCCCAAAGGCCATTAGCTCCTTGAACCCTAAACCCTAAAGAGTAAGGTCTGGGTAAATTACAATCATGGGTGATAATAATAGTTTCACCATTTGCTGTATTTATTGTAGAGGTAATGACATCACCCTGCTTGAATTTCACTTTTGCATTTGGGTGGGTTTCGCCACCTTCTTTTACAATGTAATTATGTAAACCAATACCTTTTGTGGCATGAGAAGTCATAGATACAAATCGATTACCTCTATTAATATCTGCCATAACAGCGATTGGCCCTAGACCATGAGTTGGGTAAACATCTGCATTGCGTTTCACCGAATGTTCAGTTCGCCATTTAGACTCAGAAATACCCTTCTCACCAAATTCAACTCCTTTACCATAGGCTGTTTTTCCGTCATTAAACTTAACATGTCTTAAATCATGTTGATAACCACATCTAAAATGAACTAGCTCACCAAAAACATTTTGCTTTACCATATTAAGCACGGCTAAAATATCTCTACGATAGTTTACGTTTTCTAATATCATCATATGCGTACCACTACGCTCATGGGTATTGACCAAATCCCAGCATTCTTCTAAGGTATTAGAAGCTGACACTTCTACTCCAGCATATTTTCCTGCTTCCATAGCATCTACCGTCATACGAGTATGCCAAAGCCAGGGTGTCGAAATTACCACTGCATCAACATCTGCCAAAGCCAAAAGATTTTTATAATCCAAATCATTTGAGCCGAAAACTTTTGGATCTTTCCCTTTTGCCTCTGCGATATGTTTTTTAGCAATAGCTATACGTTCTGGGTCAACATCGCAAATTGCAGTAACATTTACATCTTTTCTCAACAATAAGTTTTGAAGATGATTGGTGCCTCTTAATCCGACTCCAATCAATCCAACATTCAATTTATCCGCAGCATTAAAACTATTTCGGGCAAAACCTGGTACTGCCACTAATCCCATACTTGCAATTGATGCATTTCTAATAAAATTTCTTCTCGAGCTCATATTCAAAAAATTATAATCCTTGAATTTATAAAAACTACTTGACTAATATTAACTAATCGTCAATTTTAATGGTGATACATCTAAATTGGAGGATGATTTATCATAGCATTTCATACTTTTGACCTTTTAAATACAAAAATCATGACATTACTTTTAATGGCTGCTGGTAGTGGCAGTAGATATGGAAAACTTAAACAATTCGATGATTTAGGTCCAAACGGTGAATTTTTAATGGAATTCGCTATTTATGACGCCATTCAAAACAATTTTGAGCAAATTGTAGTCATCACCAAAAAAGAAAATGTTTCCTTTTTAGAAGAACACCTTTCAAAAAGATTACCGAAAACTATAAAACTGAATGTTCTTGCGCAAGAACTTACAGATTTACCTGACGGAGTTACGTTCACTGGTGAGCGTAAAAAACCATGGGGTACAGCACATGCAGTTTGGACTGCAAGAAATGTTATCGATGGCCCATTTGTAGTGATTAATGCTGATGATTTTTATGGTCAATCTGCCTATAAGAGAGCTGCTGATTTCATAAAATCGGATGATAATGCATATGCACTTTTAGGCTATACTTTAAAAGATACATTATCTGAACACGGCTCTGTTTCTAGAGGTGTTTGTGAAGTTAAAGGTGAAAATTTAGTTTCCGTTCAAGAACGACTTAAATTAATAAAGAAAGAAGATAAAATTGTTGATGAGGACACAAATTTATCTTTCACAGGAGATGAACAGGCAAGTATGAACTTTTGGGTTTGTAGACCTTCCATTTTCGATAAGATTGAATCTGAATTCAGATTGTTTTTAAATGACGATAACCGTATTGCGAACAGTGAGCTGTATATCCCATTAATGATACAAGAGATGCTGCAGGCAAATGAGATAGAAGTAAAATGTATACCTTCTGGTGGAGATTGGTTCGGCGTTACTTATGCAAGTGATAAAGAAAAAGCAATGAACAGCCTTAAAGAGAAATCTGACTCAGGTAAATACCCTGCCCCTATTTGGTAGATTCTATTGAATAATAATGAAAACCCCATTAAAACGGCAGTTCTAATGGGGTTTTATTTTGCTCTAAAATGGGGTAAACTAAAAAGAGTCCAATCTTTTGAGATTGGACTCTTTTACGAGAACACTATATGAAAATGAAAAAATTTTAATTCGTTTTTTATTACATAGTAAACTTACGAGGAAGGTTGACTATTAGAAACTAATTGATGTCAACCTCTTATATTTTGTTGTGAGATGGGCTATTTTTGTTGTAAACCAAAATCATAGCTATGAAAATTCGAATAAAGGGTGATTCCATTCGGTTTAGATTAACCCAAACAGAAGTCAAAGAGCTTTCAGAAAACGGGAAGATTTATGATAGCACCAATTTTGGAAATTTAAAATTCAGTTACGGCGTTACTCTAAATAAAAATATTAACAACCTAAGTGTACGTTTTGAAAACAATGGTATCATTTTAGAAATGCCAGATGCAACAGGAAAATCTTGGTATGCGAACGACATCATCACTTTTGACAATGTCTTGAAAACATCTCAAGAAAACGATTTATACTTACTTTTAGAAAAAGATTTCACTTGTCTAGATAACACTATAGAAGACCAATCGGATAATTACCCAAACCCCAAATTAGCTTAGATTTTCTGCTTAGCCAATAAAGTGTTGTTTTGTTACGAACACTTTTTAACAGAAACGAGTCTAAAGTTTACTGTTACAATTCTTAAGTTTAGTTTATGGAGTCAAAAACGCAACGAAAAGTATCTTTTAGAGGGTCTGAAGATTTTCTTGAAATTGAATTAAAAGAACCTGTTACACATGCAGCAGGTTATTTAGGGGTACGCGAAGCCTTAAAACATACTTTTAAGGAAATGGGTGTGCTTCGTTCAATGCGAACATTACTGAGCATGAACCAAAAAGATGGCTTCGACTGCCCTAGCTGTGCATGGCCAGATCCAGAACATCCTTCACCTGTGGTAGAATATTGTGAAAATGGAGCAAAAGCCTTAGGGGATGAAGCAACTACAAGTCATATTGGTGCAGATTTCTTTCAGAAAAATTCTGTTGAAGAATTATCTCAGTTATCAGATTTTGAACTGAATAAATTTGGTCGTTTAATAGAACCAATGGTGCTGAAACCAGGTAGCGTTCATTACGAGCCTATTTCTTGGGGTGATGCTTTTAAATTAATTGCATCAGAATTAAAGAAATTAAATAATCCTGACGAGGCGATTTTCTATACCTCTGGCAGATCAAGTAATGAAGCTGCATTTTTATATGGAATGTTCGCCCGTGCATTAGGAACCAATAATTTGCCCGATTGCTCAAATATGTGCCATGAAAGTAGTGGTGTAGCGCTTGGTGAAACATTAGGTATTGGTAAAGGTTCAACGACGTTGGAAGATCTTTATGAAGCCGAAGTAATACTTATTGCAGGTCAAAACCCGGGCACGAACCACCCTAGAATGCTTTCTGCTTTAGAAAAATGCAAACAGAATGGCGGCAGGGTTATAAGCATAAATCCACTTGAGGAATCAGGATTAGTGAATTTTAAAAATCCTCAAAATATAAAAGGTTGGATTGGCGGTGGGGAAGACATGGCAGATATACATCTACCTGTAAACATCAATCAAGATATTCCATTAATAAAATTAATATTAAAGAAACTAACAGTCTTAGATAAAGAACATAAAAATGTTTTTGATTATGATTTTATTCAAAAATATACCAACGGTTACGAAGCGCTTATTTCTGATCTTGACACTTATTCATCTGAAGAGCTTCTAAAGCTAACCGGAGTACCTGAAGATAAAATAGATGAAACCGTTGCTCTTTTAGCCAACAAATCTAAAATCATTGTCTGTTGGGCTATGGGGCTTACCCAACATAAAAATGGAGTCGAAAACATTCGTGAATTTGTAAACCTTTTACTTCTTAAGGGCGCTATTGGAAAACCGAATGCAGGTACTTGCCCTGTTCGCGGGCATAGTAACGTACAAGGCGACCGAAGTGTAGGTATTCAGCATTTCGTTGACAAGGAAATGAACAAGCGTATTAAAAAATATTTAGGCTTTACCCCACCAGATCACGAAGGAGTAGATGTTGTAGGGTCAATGAAAGCTATGTATGAAGGAAAGACCAAAATTTTCATGTGCCTTGGCGGTAATTTTGTAATGGCTGCGTCAGATACGGAATACACCGCCAAGGGTATACAAAAATGTGACCTTACCGTACAAATTAGTACCAAGTTGAACCGAACACATTTAATTACCGGTAAAACTGCATTGATTCTGCCAACGATAGGCAGGTCAGAAAAAGATATGAAAAACGGTATGCCCCGTCACTTCACTGTTGAAAATAGCATGGGAAGGGTGAAAAAATCTAAAGGTATTTTAAAGCCTGCTTCAGACACTATCATGAGTGAACCAGAAATTATCGCCAATATAGGTCATGCTTTCTTTGGCGAGAACCACGCTATGAATTGGAAATCTTTAGGCGATGACTACGAATTAATAAGAACTCAAATAGACCAAGTTGCAAAAGGGTTTAGTAAAACCAAAGAACGCTCAGAAGGCGCCGGGTACTACTTACCCAATAATGCACGTGATTTAGATTTTAGCATGTTGCCAAATGGGAAGGCACAGCTATCTATCAATAAATTACCAGTTCACGAATTGGCAAAAGATGAATATATGTTAATGACCATACGTTCTCATGACCAGTTCAACACCACTATTTACGGCTTAGATGACCGCTATCGTGGTGTATATAATGCCAGAAGGGTAATTTTCATGAATAGTAATGACATGAAAGCTGTAGGCCTCAAAAAATTAGATGTTGTTGATATAACAAGTACATATGATGGTACGGTAAGGGTTGCTCATAATTTCAAAGTCGTACCTTATAACATACCAGCGGGAAATTTGGCTTCTTACTTTCCAGAAACGAACGTTTTGGTCCCTTATAATCACTTTGCAGAACGCAGCAAAACACCGATAAGTAAATCAATAAAAGTAAGGTTGGTAAAGAAATAGTTGTCCATTATTTCAATTGTTTGACACGTGCTTATTTAAAACTATAACGCAAAAAAAGCCGATGTTACCATCGGCTAAATTATATCAAAAAACATGCAAGCATCTTACACGTGCGACTCAAAGATTGATTGAGATTTATAGATGCATGTTAAGATTATTATAGTGAAATGTTATTTTATTGAAAAGCTGGCATACCTGTAATATCAGCACCGGTAATCAATAAATGAATATCATGAGTACCCTCATAAGTGATAACACTTTCTAAGTTCATCATATGCCTCATAATACTATACTCACCCGTTATTCCCATACCGCCTAAGACTTGTCTTGCTTCTCGTGCTATATGTATAGCCATGTCAACATTGTTTCTTTTAGCCATTGAAATCTGTGCAGTTGTTGCTTTCCCTTCGTTCTTGAGTTGCCCCAAACGAAAAGCTAATAATTGAGCCTTTGTGATTTCGGTAATCATTTCAGCCAATTTCTTTTGTTGTAATTGAGTAGCTGCAATTGGTTTTCCAAATTGAATTCGCTCTTTTGCATATCGCAAGGCAGTATCATAACAATCCATAGCAGCACCGATTGCTCCCCATGCGATTCCAAATCTAGCAGAATCTAAACAGCCTAATGGCGCACCTAAACCTGATTTATTAGGTAATAAATTCTCTTTTGGTACTTTAACATTATCGAAAATCAATTCTCCTGTTGCCGAAGCTCTTAACGACCATTTATTATGTGTCTCAGGAGTAGTGAACCCTTCCATACCACGCTCAACAATAAGACCGTGAATACGCCCTTCTTCATTTTTGGCCCATACCACTGCAATATCACAGAATGGTGAATTTGAAATCCATAATTTAGCTCCATTTAAAAGATAATGGTCACCCATATCTTTGTATTTGGTTTCCATACCGCTAGGGTTAGAACCATGGTTAGGCTCTGTTAAACCGAACGACCCCATCCATTCTCCTGTTGCTAATTTTGGTAAATATTTTTTGCGTTGTTCTTCAGTACCATAGGTAAATATAGGATACATGACCAAAGAAGATTGCACCGATGCTGTAGACCGTACACCACTATCTCCTCTTTCAATTTCTTGCATGATAAGACCGTAACTAATTTGATCTAAACCAGCACCACCATACTCTTCAGGAATATATGGCCCAAAGGCTCCAATTTCTGCAAGACCGCCAATAATCTGTTTTGGAAATTCTGCTTTTTGCGCATATTCCTCAATTATAGGTGACACATCTCTTTTTACCCATTGGCGCGCTGCATCACGTACCAATAAATGTTCTTCAGAAAATAAATCATCTAAATTATAATAGTCTGGTGCTTCAAATAAATCAGGTCTCATAACATTGCTTTTATCAAAGATAATTAAAGAAATATAACATTATGCAACCATATAGTTACATTTTTAAATAAAAATTTTTTGTTAGATTAATGTAGTCCATTGTATACACATGTCTCTCCATTTCAATGGTTAAATCTAGTACCTCAATGCTTTTTTTTTGCTTAGTAAACTCTAACAACACCCTTTTTATTTCAGCAGCAGGGTTACCTTTTACCTGCAAACAACGACTAGGAAATAAATCAAACGTTGCAGCCATTCGTATAAAATCATCTTTTTCTTTAAAAGGTATTAGAGTGCTAAAGATTCCATTTTTAGAAATTAGTACTGAAACCCCTTCCAATAGCTCATTGAAAGGAAGAAATTCATTTTGCCTAGCCTTATCTCTTTGTAAATCACCAGAAGGTACGCTTTCGGTGTAAAAAGGAGGATTACAAACAATTACATCATATACATCTTCAACTTCTTCAATAAACTCATCTAAACCAGCATGATAACAATAAAGTCTATCTCCCCATAAAGAACTTTCGAAATTCTCTACACATTGCTCATAAGCATTCGAATCAATTTCAATAGCATCTATAACTTCAGCGTTGCTTCTTTGAGCGAGCATTAAAGCAATAACGCCAGTACCTGCTCCAATATCCAATATAGAATCGGCATTTTTGATATTAGTCCAAGCGCCGAGTAAAACCCCGTCTGTACCAATTTTCATAGCACAACGATCTTGGTTAATCTTAAATTGTTTAAATCGAAATGACTCGCTCATTATAAAATCCCTCTAATAATGGTCAATAAGTTACGGTCACTAATCATTTAAATCATTCAAAATTCTATTCTTTGCCTCGTTTAAATAACTTCTACCAATAGTATATCGTATTCCGCCAATTTCAACGCTGTTGCCTTCAACTACAATGACCTTATCAACTGCAATAGTGTAAGATCTATGAATACGAATAAAATTATCACCAGGCAATTCATCAGTAAAACTGCTTAAGGTTCTATGAATAATGTACTTTGCTGTTGGAGTGATAATTCTGATATAATCTTTAAGACTTTCAATTACCATTATTTCATCTAGAAATATTTTCTGTAATTTCTTCTTATCGACCTTAACAAAAATTGATGGCTTTTCTTCTTTGTCATTTACAACCTTATTCACCCCTTGTTTAAGGCCTATAATCCTATCTACAGACTTAATAAATCTAGGTAATGATATTGGCTTCACTAGATAATCTATAGCCTCGAGCTCAAAACTTTTTAAGGCATGTTCTTCATGTGCCGTTGTCATAATCACAAATGGCTTTTGATGAAGTGTACTCAAAAATTCTAACCCATTTAGGTAGGGCATATTAATATCTAAAAACATAATATCAACAGGGTTATCTCTTAAAAAAGTAGAAGCATCCATGGCATTAGAAAATGTTCCTTCCAATTGCAACTCCTTTACCCTAAGAATATAGTTTTTAATTACATTAATCGCCAATGGTTCATCATCTACTACAATCACTTTCAAAATCATATTACTTTAAGCTTTAAAATAACAATAAACATTTTATTCTCATTGAAAATAGAGAGCTCATAATCACCTTTTGCATACCCAAGTTCTAAACGCTTTTTCACATTAGAAAGACCTATTCCTCCCGACTTTACTGGATAATTAAATTCTTTATGGGGATTAGGTATTGTATTTGATACCTTAAAATTCATAAAACCATCAATAACCTGTAAATCTATATTAATTTTCATTTCACCGATATTCTTACTTGCACCATGTTTAAAACAGTTTTCTACTAAAGGAATTAATAGCATAGGAGCAATTTTACAATTATCAAGATCTCCTGAAATATTCATTTCTATCTTTAGACTATCGTCAAATCTAATCCGCTCCAAATCTATGTAATTCTTAATACAGTTTATCTCACTGGTTAAATCTTGTCTTTGTTTCTTTGTTGCGTACAATAAATACCGCATTAGTTCAGATAATTTAAGAATAACCTCAGGCGCTTGATCCGACTTCTCTAAGGTTAAAGAGTATATATTATTGAGGGTATTAAAGAAGAAATGAGGAGATACTTGTGACCTTAAAAAACGAAGTTCCGTTTTTAATTGTCGCTTTTCTAAATCGTGAAGCTTACTACTTTCGCGTAACCAATCTATAGTTAGTTTTATAGCAGTAAAAAAAGAAAAAACATAAACTTCGCCAATCATTGTCTGCACAGCATAACGAATGGTAAGAGCATCTACAACCTCTGGCGCTTCTGGCATTACATCAGTACTTACTAGATAATACGTTAAATTAAATTTGACTAGGAGCATGACAAACAACGCCAAAAGAATATAGGCGGTATATTGAACATACTTTTTAGTGTAAATAAATTTTGGCATTAAATAATACGCATTTAAATAAGCCAAAAACATATGAATAGGAAAACCTATTAAGTTGGTTCTTAAAGAAAGTAAGAAATCGTCGTGAATAAAACTCCAACGAAAAGTGTTGAACATAAAATAAACCGACCAAAATAAAACATGATGCAATGGCTTAATATCATTGTCACCCAAAAACTTAGGCTTACGAAAAAAATTCGATATCTTAATATTCATCGCCAAAATCACTACTTTTTTATATTCATAATTGACGTTGGACATCAATATGAAGTTGTTAAGCTAAATTTATTCCCACTCTCGCTAATTTTAAAAATATTCAAGAGTAATTATGAAATGTAATATTTTGCTATTAGTTGCTAAAAGTAATTAAAAACAACAATAGGCTTGAATTCATTTTGAAAATTGAACAATCTGGTGAAATACTTTTTAGTTTTAATTAATTCGTATTAACATAATTTTTTTATGAATTAAGTCCAAAAATTAAAATTATATTGATTCAAAATTGAAGTCAATTTTTAAGTATAGCTCAAAGGTTTTATTTAATATCTCAAGCTTTAAAAAAATACCAACATAACCAACTAATCAAGAAATGGCAATTTTTGAATACAAATCGATAAAGACAAAAAAAACATTGGCCATTCTATTGTTTCTTATGTACATAGGAAGTATTTCTCTACTGGCCCAAAATACTCCTCAAACCTATGTTGCTCAAAAGACAATTGAACCTTTATTTATTGATGGAAAAATGGATGAAACTTCTTGGAAGAATGCCAAGTGGACGAATAATTTTATAGACATAGAAGGTAGTAAAAAGCCAACGTATGACACCAAAGTAAAAATGATTTGGGATGAAAACTATCTATACTTTTTTGCTGAATTGAAAGAACCACATGTCTGGGCTACATTAAAGCAAAAGGATACTATTATTTTTTACAATAATGATTTTGAAATATTCCTTGATCCCGACGGGGACACCCACAATTATTATGAGCTTGAGTTAAACGCTTTCAATACCATTTGGGATTTATTCTTATCAAAACCCTACAGAAACAATGGGTATATACTTGACGGGTGGGATTTCAAAGGCATGAAATCTGCCATTCAAGTTAACGGCACATTAAATAATGCTTCAGATATCGATGAAGGTTGGTCGGTTGAAATAGCCATACCGTGGTCTTTTACTACAGAACCCGGTGGAAAAACAAAAGTTCCTGAAAATGATTTCTGGAGAATTAATTTTTCAAGAGTTAATTGGTCTTTCGAGGTCGAAAATGAAAAATACAGTAGAAAAAAAGATGATTCTGGTAAATTCATGCACGAAAATAATTGGGTATGGTCTCCGCAAGGTGTTATTAATATGCACGAACCTGAACATTGGGGTTATGTTTATTTCGCAAATGATGAAAACACTGAGCAATCTGTTTTTACAATTCCAGAAGACGAACACATAAAGTGGTATCTCTATGAATTATATAGAGATTTAAAAAATGAAAAAAAAGGGGGAAATGGGTGGTCGAAAAAAAATGGTCAACTTCAAAAAGAACCCAAAACTATACTAGGCAAGTTGATTACACCCATTCTAGAAAAAAATAATTTTGGATTTGATATTTGGGTAAAGAGCCCTTTCACAAATAAAAAATTGGTTGTTCACAATGACGGAAAATTCGAAACTTACAATGATTAAACAAACGAACTATTTAAAATTTTTAGTTTTGCTCTTCTTTGTTTTAGCAACTTCCTGTGAACAAAAAAAAGAACCAAAACCAGCTACTACATCAGAAAATACAAGTATTTCAGTCGAAAAACCATTCAAACTTTGGACGTGGATAACTGCCGATAAAGATAGAACTGATGATTCTTTTGATGAGGAATTTGATAAATATAATAAGAATGGCATTCATGCTATTCTAATAAATACCTATGGCGACCCAGCTTTATTAACTAGGTTGGTGCCTATTGCAAAAAAGCACAATCTTGAGGTACATGCCTGGATGTTTACTATGAATAGACCAGGAGACAAAGTTGCCGAACAGCACCCTGAATGGTATGCCGTAAGTAGAAACGGTAAATCTTGTTATGATGAGCCACCTTATGTAGGTTATTACAAATGGCTTTGCCCTACACGAAAAGAATCACGTGAACATGTGCTAAGCTTAATTGAGGGTTTATCCAAAGTTGAAGGTGTAGCAAGTTTTCATTTAGATTATATCAGGTATTCTGACATATACTTACCTATTGGCTTATTGCCAAAATATGATTTAAAACAAGAAGTTGAATTGCCGAGATATGATTTCTGTTATTGTGAGGTGTGTACTTCTGAATTTGAAAAAGAGCACCATAAAAACCCAAATGATTTTAGTAATCCATCGATTGATATGGAGTGGAAAAACTTTAGGTTAAACAAGATAAAGTCAATTGTAGATGAGGCCTATAAAATTACCCATGACAATGGCAAACTATTAACTGCAGCTGTTTTTCCTTATCCAGAAATGGCAGACCATATGGTTCGCCAACGATGGGACAAATGGAATGTTGATATAGTTTTACCTATGATCTATAATGTATTTTATAACGAGGAAATAGATTGGATTGGCTATGCTACCAAACAAGGTGTAGAGGATTTGAAGGGTAAAAACACTGAACTGCATACAGGTATTTATGTTCCCGAAATGACTCCAGAACAATTAAAAGAAGCGATTCATCAAGCCAAATCTAATGGGGCAAAAGGAGTTTCTTTCTTCGATGGGCCTGCAATTACCGATGAACAATGGACAGTAATTAGCCAATCTCAAAACGAATGATTGTAGTTGAATTCTAAAAATTCAATTATTATTTAAAGCGTTTTTATGCTGCCAAAGATGACAAAAAGCTTATGTACTGGTAGGGAATAATAATGAGGTACTTCAGTTTTTCGAAATACAGAAGAACTAATTTTCAATGTTATCCATATAGAATAAATTAATCCTTAATTCCGGGAACTCTGTTTTCTAGACCTTCCATACCCATTAAAGAGTCCCCTAGCCTTGTACGCATTTCATCTGCCAGTTTCTTGATGGTGGCTACTACTTTAGTATTACTTGCTGCCACATTATTTGTTTCACTAGCATCTGATTCTAAATCAAACAACTCAATTTGCTTTAAATCGATCATTTTGTACTCTCCAGGTAATCCATCCTTTCCAGGTGCTTGACCATTCATAGTTCTGTAGGTGTGTGGAAAATACAACTTCCATTTCCCATATCGAACTCCAAATAATTCATTCACTCTGTAATAAAAGAAATAGGCTTTTTGAGGGCTTTCATTTGTTTTACCTGTCAATAAACTCCATGCACTTTTACCGTCTATTACCTCATCTGGAAGTTTAGATTTTGTTACTTCTGCTAGGGATGGAAAAATATCGATAGCCATTAATGGAGCATCTATGGTGACACCTGCTTCAATCTCTTTCGGATACTTAATTATAAAAGGTTCTCGTTGGCCACCTTCCCACCCAGTACCTTTACCTTCTCTAAAAGGGAATGCACTACCTGAATGATTACCGTATGCAAGCCAAGGCCCGTTATCTGATGTAAAAATTATAATTGTATTCTCTGTTAAACCATTCTTCTCTACAGACTTTATAATTTCACCAACAGACCAATCTAGCTCCATAATAACATCACCATAAAGACCTCTATTCGACTTGCCTTTAAACTTATCGGATACATAAAGTGGAACATGAGGCTGCGGATGCGGAACATATAAAAAAAATGGATTGTCTTTATTCCGCTCAATAAAATCAACACTACGCTGTGTAATCAATGTTGTTAAGTTTGTCTGATCTGTAAGTGTATCGATTACCTTCTCGTTATCATATAATGGTAGTGGACCAAAATCAAAAATAGGGCCTTGCTGAGGATGCAATGGCCACATATCGTTAGAATACGGAATACCGAAATACTCATCAAACCCCTGTTTAGTCGGCATAAACTCCGCTGCATCACCTAAGTGCCATTTACCAAAAATAGCTGTTGCATAGCCTTTATTTTTTAGCATTTCTGCAAGAGTAGTCTCTTTGGGGTTTAGTCCTTTCTTACTATTTGGCATAAGAGCATTATGTATACCTATGCGATTGGGATAACTACCTGTTAGAATAGCAGCTCGTGAAGCTGAACAAACCGCCTGAGCAGCATAAAA
>CAXBIJ010000063.1:0-13611 GCA_963975675.1 uncultured Maribacter sp.
TTTTAAGTGAAGGGGTATGTGTTGGTGTAAATGATTCTTCTGTTACTTTTTTAAAATTTTTAGATAAGAATAATATTGCTTTAGGCGATACATTTAAAATATTGGATAGAGAAGAATTCGATGGTTCTGTTACCATTTCAACAAGAGCTGGGTCCATCCGTATTTCAGAACAGATAGCATCAAATTTATTTTTAGAGATTGTAGATGAGGAGTAAGAATTTTAACTAGTAAGATTTTCATTTTATGGAACAAATAATCAAATATTTCGAATCTATAGACCCAGTTTTAGCTGCTTTTTATGCTACTTTATTTACTTGGGGGCTAACTGCTGCTGGTGCTGCATTGGTGTTTTTATTTAAAACCCTAAATCGTGCAGTTTTAGACGGTATGCTTGGTTTTACCGGAGGTGTTATGGTAGCTGCTAGTTTTTGGAGCCTATTGGCACCAGGTATTGAAATGAGTCCTGGTGAGGGGTTTGTAAAAGTGATTCCGGCTGCAGTTGGTTTTCTACTTGGGGCTGCATTCATTTTCGGATTGGATAAAATACTACCGCATTTGCACATTAATTTTAAAGAAAGTGAAGCGGAAGGAGTAAAGACGCCATGGCATAGAACAACCTTGCTTACCTTAGCTATCACCCTTCATAACATTCCTGAAGGATTGGCCGTTGGCGTACTTTTTGGTGGAGTAGCAGCTGGTTTTGATGGGGCCACTATTGGTGGTGCGGTCGCGCTTGCATTAGGTATTGGTTTACAGAATTTTCCTGAAGGTTTCGCCGTTGCCATGCCTTTAAGAAGACATGGACTTAGTAGAACAAAAAGCTTTATGTTCGGGCAAGCATCTGCAATTGTTGAGCCAATCGCTGCCGTTTTAGGTGCTTGGGCCGTAATGACCTTTCAACCTATTTTACCTTACGCTCTTTCATTTGCTGCTGGAGCCATGATTTTTGTTGTCGTAGAAGAAGTAATACCAGAAACACAACAAGATAAGTACACCGATATTGCGACAATGGGCTTCATCGGTGGTTTTATTATAATGATGACTTTAGATGTTGGTTTAGGTTAGTATTTGTAGCATATAATTACCAGAAATAAACCTTCATAAGTGTTTTTCACTACAACAGTAATTTAATAGCACTTTTACCGTTTAAGCAATTAGAGGTTATAATAATATACGTTAAAGAATATATGCGCTTGACTAAGAATCATTGGGTTTGGACAGTAATATTAGTAGTAACTGTAATTCTATGTGCTACAATTTTAATATTGCATTTTAAAAACTGGTTTAGTTCTGATAATGAAAGCCTAAAGTTGAGGTCAGGTTTTTATCATGTTGTAATTCCATATAGTGATTTAGATAGCGTTGTATTGGTTGACAGAATGCCTGCAATGGAGCGATTAAATGGTTTCTCGGCCCTTGAAAAAGAGAAAGGTATTTTTAGGGAATTTAGAGATTCACTAACAAATAAGAAAGTTCATGTGTTTGTCGATAACATAAGTCAACAGAAAGTAAAATTGGTGTACAAAGATTCGCTTTACTTATATTTCAACCTAAAAGATTCGGTGGAAACTATTCATCTTTTTGATGATTTAACTTCCAAAATAAACTCTCTACGAGTCCCTAATTAATCAATTAAATCTAAAGTTTAGTTTTTTTAGCCGTTAGTAAGAATATGGCATCAAAATTGGAATTACTTTTAAAATTGAATTTTTGAAGTATGATATATAAGAATTTCTTGTTGCTCTTCCTTTTTGTAGTGATTTCAAATGTGGTTAACGCGCAGCATAGTCTTAGTTTAAGTGTTGATGGGGTAACTTCAGAAGATGGAAATATTTGTTTCGCTATTTACACCAATGAAAGTTCTTTTTTAAAGTTTGATAAAGTATTCAAATCTGGCTCTGGGAAAGCTGTAAAAGGGAGTACCGCTTTTCAAATAACCGATTTGCCAGATGGTGACTATGCTATTGCAATTTTTCACGATGCTAATGGTAATAAAAATTTAGATACAAATATACTCGGCATTCCTAAAGAACTAATTGCCTTTTCGAAAGGTAAAATGAAAATGTTCGGTCCTCCAAAATTTGAAGAGTGTGTTTTTACTTTGAATTCTAATATGGAATTGAAAATTAGCCTTCAGTAATTTCAATTAGTAACTTACTATTTTTATTACTCCGTTCGATCCTTGAGAACCATAGATGGCAGCATCTGCACCAGTTAAAATGGTGATTTTTTTCACATTGTAATTCTCAATAATCTCGTTAATGGAATGAAAAGAATTGCCAATTACTTGATTGTTCAAAACGTATAAAGGTTCTTGATTTCCTGCTGATGCAAATGAATTAGCTGTTTTATTTATAACAGGTAAATTATTATGAAGCACAATGCCACGCATTTGAGTAATACGCTGTAATAAGGATATATTCGCTCTATTTCTATCTTTTAATTCATCATTTAGTGATATAGAATCCGAATTTACATTTGCCTTTTTTGAGGTACCACAACTGCCTAAAATTACCATTGCTGCAACTAATAAAACTGAGAAAGACTTTTTCATATTTGTAGGATATTGTGTGTCTTAATATATGAATTTAAAAGGCAATGACAGTATCTTTGAAACAAAAACAGCATGGTTTTAATAGCACAATTAGTTGGGGCATTGTTAGGTTTGCTAGCAGTAATATTTGGGGCCTTTGGAGCCCATATATTAAAAAAGATATTTACCATAGAACAGTTGCATAGTTTTGAAACTGGGGTGAAATATCAAATGTACCACGCTTTAGTGATTTTAATGCTAAGCTTTAATCTCAACCTTGAAAGCTCTTTGGAGAAGAATATGATGTTTTGTTTTATTATAGGAACTTTTCTTTTTTCTTTTAGTATTTACGGACTATGCATTAGTGCTGCAAAAGGAAAAAAACTAAAAATTCTTGGTCCTATTACGCCATTAGGCGGACTTTTTCTTGTAATAGGCTGGGGATTATTACTTTATAACTTCATTAAAAGTTTTATATAATTTATTCTGAAGATGCAGAAGTAAACTCTTTTATAGCTGTATTTGGTTCCATAATAGCATAGCCTTTCCAGAATTCTGGGTCATACTTGGGCATATACGTCGGTGATATAGCGTTGTTTTCTGTGAAACCATCATATGTCGCCTGACTAATACTTTCTGACTCAAATACAATCAGTTCGCTTTTTTCAACATTAATAAAAACAAAATCCATATCTCCTGATAGCTCATTTTGTTTATTTCGGCCTTTAACTACTTTGTTTTTTTCAATAATTTTAAGTGGCCTTTTTAAGCCAAATCTTTGTGCTGTTTCAGATTCAAAAAAGCGTAAACCATAAAATCCATTTGCTCCTTTATTGTAAATTACCTTTCCTTTTGATAGGTACGTGTTAGCTGAAATCCCTAATAAATTAAATTTTTGAACAGGCTTTACATTGGTATAATCGACTTGTAATAAAGCGAAGTCATCTGCATTTATATACATAGTGCCTTTAAAATCTGCAGAGCCACTTGGTTGAAATGAAATTACATATACAGGGTCATTGCCTAAAAAGGTAAATTCTTTTAATGTATAATCGTACTTTCTTGATTTTGTAATAAAATTAAAATCTGTATCCTCTTGGGTTGGTAGACTATTTAATAGTTCTCCTAGATTATTCTTTTTCCAATTAGCATAATTTTTCTGCTGCTCTACTTTGTTTTTCTTTTTCTTTTCAACTTGCTCATTAAATGCTACAACATCGGTAGAATCCACTTCATCCGCTAAAAGTTCACTAATTTCTTCAGCATCTATTTTAGTTCCAAAAAGCCCTGATTTAATCTTAAAATAGGACCCTTGTTTAACATTTTTCTTTAAAATTTCATTAAACCTTTCTTCTAGTTTTTCGGCATCGAGCTGTTTGCTTTTATCGAATAGTTTAGAGGCTTTTAATAAATTTAATTTTTGCGTTTCAGCTGTGTAATTTCCATATAGATTACCAACAATTTCAGAATAGTAGCTATCGTTCTTAGGTACGGTCGCTATAATACTATCCAAGAACTTTTGGTTTAAAACAGGGATAGAAGATTTTTTGACTTTAAAATCGCTTTTGGTCCATCTGTCAAAATTAGAAACTCTATAAAAGAGTCTTTTTTTGGTAAGCACGTTGCTATAATTTTTTTCAAGGTTGTCTTCTACCAAATCCACTATTTCATCGGCGGTGTAGTTCTTGTTAGATACGATAACTTCTCTAAGCTCAATGGCTTTTGGTATAAGCAATATTCTAGTAGTCGTAAATTCAGAAATGGGTTTTGTAAGGGTTTCATAGCCCATTGAAGAAATAATTAAAGAGTCTGTTTCTTTAATTGTTTCATTTAGTATGAAATTGAAGTTTCCTTCTTCATTAGTAATTACTCCTTTTTCTTTTAATTGAACAGTAGCGTAGGGTATGGGTTGTTGGCTTACACTATCTATGACAAATGCACTTAAACTCTGGGCATTTGTAGTATAAATGGAGGCTATTAGAATGGTTAAAAAAGCAAAGAGGAGTTTGTTTATATGCATGGACTTGATTATTGCTATGCAATCTAGACGAACCAATGTAAGAAACGTTACAGTTTTAGAAACTGTTAGGAGTGTTTTAAAATTTATTTAACTAAATCTTAAAATTTGTTGAATGTTGAATGTTTAATGAAGAATAAGTCAAATTTAATGGCAGCCACAATCATCTTGCCCACATGCTTTTGTGCTAGACTTTTTACTAGACCATATTGATTTTGGAAGAAAAAATTTGGCAACTATATAACCTATAGAAATTGCTAGTGTTATATAAACTAATATGTGTTGTAGTGTGTCCATTTTATTTTAATAATTGGTAAGCTATTAAAGCAACAATATACGCAAAAAGGCTCATAAAAACTAGTTGACCAGCAGGCCATTTCCATGAATTTGTCTCTCTTTTTACTACGGCCAAAGTACTCATACATTGCATGGCAAAGGCATAAAATAAAAGAAGTGAAATACCAGAAGCCAAATTAAAGAGAGGTTTTTTTGTTCTTGGGTCAATCTCTGCGGCCATTCTGTTTTTAATAGTTTCCTCTTCATCATTACCTACGCTGTAAATAGTTGCCAGGGTACCTACAAATACTTCTCTTGCTGCAAACGAAGTTAGCACTGCTATACCTATTTTCCAATCATAACCCAATGGTCTAACTACAGGCTCTATGGCTTTACCCATATAGCCCATGTAAGAATGTTCTAATTTATAACTTGCAATCTCTTGGTTTAGGGCACGTTCTTCAAGTTCTTTTTGTTGCAGTATTACAGAATTTGCATCCATTTCTAAACTAGTATCTAAATTTTCTTGATTGTTTTCAAAGTAAACTTCACTATGGCTGCTGAAACCTTGTTCTTTTACTCTATTGGTTACAATAGTCTCTGCATTTTTAAACTCTTCAGAAAATCCGTTAGAACCTAGAAACCATAGAATAATTGAAATGGCAAGAATGATTTTTCCGGCCCCAAAAACAAAGCTTTTGGTTTTCTCAAGAACTGTATAGCCAACATTTTTAAGCAATGGTAACTTGTAATTAGGCATTTCAACTACAAAAAACGATTTACTCTTAATTTTTAAAATTTTATTTAAGATAAGCGCCGAAAAAATGGAAGCCATAAAACCTAATAAATATAAAAGCATAAGGGTCAATGCTTTGTAGCTTAAGCCTAGTAGGTTACCTTCAGGAATAACCAATGCTATAATAATCAAATAAACAGGTAGTCTAGCAGAGCACGTGGTAAAAGGGACAACCAATATGGTAATAAGCCTTTCTTTCCAATTTTCAATTGTTCTAGTAGCCATTACTGCAGGTATTGCACAGGCAGTACCAGAAATTAAAGGCACTACGCTTTTACCACTTAAACCAAAAGGACGCATTATTCTATCCATTAAAAAAACCACCCTGCTCATATACCCTGTCTCCTCTAGTAATGCGATAAAGAGGAACAGGAAAGCTATCTGTGGAATGAATATTACGATACCACCAATTCCCGCTAAAATACCTTCTGCGATAAGGTTGGTGAAAACCCCTGGTGGTAGTGTATTTTTCACCCATTCAGTGGCAGAGGCAAAGAAACCATCTATTAAATCCATTGGGTATTCACTCCATCCATAAATGGCTTGGAAAATAGTCAATAGAATTAATAAGAAAATGACGTATCCAAATACTTTATGGGTCAATACTTTGTCTAATGTTGCTCTAAAGCCTTTAGCTGCATTGACATCTACCTTGTAAGTCTCTTTTAAAATTCCGTTTATAAACTGATATCTTAAAATAGTCTCTTTTTGTTGAAGACGCTTAAGTTCAGATTTCGATTTGGTCGCGAAAGAAGAGGAGTCTTTAATCAACTTTTTTTCTAAGGGCATAAAGTTGACATCTTGTGTAATGACCAACCAAAGTTTGTAGACATCTTCTTTAGGGAAAGTCTCTCGAAGTTTCTCAAAATATTCTGGGGCAATTACTGAAGTATCAACATTTTGTACTTTAGAAAGATTCTTGTAATCTGCTATCAAATCTCTAAGCCTTTCAATTCCCGTTTCTTTTCGGGTACTGACCAAAGCGATTTTGCAGTTTAATTTTTTTTCTAACAAATCTATATCTATCGTAATGCCTTTGCGAGACATACGGTCGGCCATGTTAATCACTAAAATGGCAGGTATTTTTAAATCTTTTATTTGTGTAAAAAGTAGCAGATTTCTCTTTAAATTCTCTACATCAGTAACAACAACGGCAACGTCTGGGTGGTCTTTGTCATTTTTATTTAATAGAAGTTCTACAGCAACACTTTCGTCTAATGAGGTAGTGTTTAAGCTATAGGTGCCAGGTAAATCTAGAATGTGTGCTTTTACACCTCTTGGTAGTTTGCAGATACCTTCTTTTTTCTCAACGGTAATACCAGGATAATTACCTACTTTTTGATTGAGACCAGTTAGTTGATTAAAAACCGAAGTTTTACCAGTATTAGGATTACCTATTAAGGCTACATTGATTTGTTTGCTCATATGACAACATTGTCTTCAATGATTTCAAGAGCTATATGAAGTGCCATTTCTCTTCTAATGGCAATATGGGATCCATTAACATTTATGTATATAGGATCTTTTAATGGGGCAACTTGTACAAGTTCTACTAAATTACCAGGCAAGCAACCAAGTTCTAAAAGTTTTATTGGCAATAAATCTTCTGTGAATTCTTTGATAATTCCCTTTTGGCCTCTCCTTAAATCTGCAACGGTAGTTTCCAATCTTTATTTAGATTCATTATAAGTAAGGCAAAAGTAAAGGAAATATTTTAATTAGGGATTAATATCCTCTTAAAAAAAGAGGACTTTCTACACTTAGAGCGCCTGTAGAATTCAATTTATTCTTGATAAGATGACCTTAGAATTTTAAGGTCTGTTAAAAGTTGCTCCATGTCTTCCTTATTGGTGCCGTCATAAAAACCACGTATTCGCTTTTGCTTATCGACCAGAATAAAATTTTCGGTGTGTATCATATCAAAAGGTCCGCCATCACCATCGGTCTTAACAGCTAAATATGATTTACGAGCAAGCTCATAAATTTGTTTTTTATCACCGGTAAGTAAATTCCATTTAGTGTTATCAACACCTTTTTCAATAGCATATTTCTTTAACTGAGCAACTGAATCTATTTCTGGGGTTACTGAATGAGATAAAAGTAACACGTCATCATCATTAATAATCTCTCGTTGAATATCGGCCATGTTTTTGGTCATAATAGGGCAGATGGTAGGGCAAGTAGTAAAAAAGAAATCGGCTATATAAATTTTATCCTTGTAGTCTTCTTGAGTAATAATGTCTCCGTTTTGGTTGGTTAACGAAAAATCTGCAATGGTATGGTACTTTCGTATGTGTTGTATTTCTTCGGGCACTAATTCTGAATTTACCATGGCCGGCGAATAAACGGGAAGTAATTTTTTGGGAACCAAGGCATTATAAAAGAGGTACACGATAACTCCTGAAATTAATAGGAGTACCAAACCAAAAAACTTGAATTTAGCGAAGAAAGACCGCATATTTATTTTTTGTAAAGGTAGGTTAGGGCATATTAGTTTTCAAGTGAATTGATGTCTTTAGCTGATAAATTATTCTTAAAATATCTCGACCTTAACGTGTTTCTTTTTTTTAGCGGTTGTAAAAATGTATTTTTGTCCGATTTTAATTTTCAGGAAAAAGGAATGAGCCCCATTATTATAAAGACAATACAATTTTTTTTAAGCCTTTCTATACTTATAGTATTACACGAGTTAGGTCATTTTATACCCGCAAAGTATTTTAAAACAAGAGTTGAAAAATTCTATTTGTTTTTTGATGTGAAATTTGCGCTATTCAAGAAAAAGATAGGAGAAACAGAATACGGTATTGGTTGGTTGCCTTTGGGCGGTTATGTGAAGATATCTGGTATGATTGATGAGAGCATGGATAAAGAAGCCATGGCAGAAGAACCAAAAGAGTGGGAATTTCGAAGTAAACCAGCTTGGCAGCGATTAATTATCATGTTAGGAGGTGTTACTGTCAATTTCGTATTAGCTGTTATAATTTTTATCGGTTTAGCTTTTACGTACGGAGAGCAATATATTTCAAATGATGGTTTAAAAGATGGTGTTTGGGTAACAGATACAATCTTAGGAGATGCGCTGGGTATAAAAACAGGAGACCGATTTGTCGCTATTGACGGTAAAAAGGTAGAGAACTTACAGACAATACCTTACGAATTGGTGTATGGTGAAAAATTCACCATTGAAAGAGACGGTAATAATATTGAAAAAGAAGTTCCTGTAGATTTTATTGAAACAATTTCTAATAATAGGGAGAATGCTAGATTTATTAATTATAGAGTTCCTTTTGTTATAAGTCAAATTCCTAAAGAGTCTATAAACTTAAAAACAGGGTTACAAGTTGGGGATGCTGTTGTAGAAATTGCGGGTAACGCTGTGGAATATCAAGATCAAGTTATACCTGTTTTATTGGAGAATAAAGGTAAAACGGTTCCTGTACTTGTTATTAGAGATGGTAAAAAAGTAAATTTGGCCGCAAAAGTTTCTGATGAAGGAAAATTTGGAGTTTACGCTGGTTTTGGTTCTCTTGAAGAATTTCAAGAGAAAGGGTATTTAAAAATTAATACTATTGACTATACATTTGTAGAATCTATACCTGCCGGATGGAACAAAGGAGTTAAAACACTTACCGATTATATCAAAGGGATGAAGAAAATATTCAACCCAGATACTGGTGCTTATAAAGAGGTTGGAGGTTTTGCCGCCATTGGGGGTATGTTTCCAGATACTTGGAACTGGCCGGCCTTTTGGGCAACAACAGCCTTTATATCTATTATTTTAGCGTTTATGAACATATTGCCTATTCCTGCTTTAGATGGCGGGCATGTTATGTTCTTACTTTATGAAATGGTGACAGGTAGAAAGCCAAGCGATAAGTTTTTAGAGTACGCTCAAATAACCGGATTCTTTATTTTAATAGCGCTTTTACTGTTCGCAAATGGCAACGATGTTTACAAATGGCTATTTAAATAAAAAAACAGCATTTATTTATTTGGCGAGTTTCAAAAAACTACTATATTTGCACCCGCTTTAGGAAACTAAAACGGGTTATTTTCCTCCTTAGCTCAGTTGGTTAGAGCATCTGACTGTTAATCAGAGGGTCCTTGGTTCGAGCCCAAGAGGGGGAGCAAAAAGCGAAATCCAATCTATTTATTTAGGTTGGATTTTTTGTTTTAAGTCAATACTGACTGGGTACTGCCCTTGTTATATGCGCTATCTACACTTTCCACCTAAAAGTCAACTTGTCAAGTTATTTAGTAAAAAAAGGTTCCCACTGAGGTTCCCACTAAATATTTAAAGGTTCCCATTTTCAAAACCTGAATTGTATGCCAATTGTTTAACTTAAAATCAATTGGTTATGAATCAAAACAGATTATCTATTCGCTTTGTAATTAATAAAGCAAAAATGAACAAGAGAGGTCTATGTCCTATATCTTGTAGACTGACCTATAGACTCAAAAGAAAAGCTATTTCAACAGGGGAATTTATAGATCCATTACAATGGAATGCTAAAACTCAAAAAGCAAGTTCCAAGACTATTTCTAATCAACAAATCAATCTACAGCTTGAGATAATAACAGCTAATATAAGGAAGGCTCATTTGCAACTACAAATGATTGAGAGTGAGTTTGGAGTTGACGAAATATTTGCAAAATATTTGGGTAAAGTGGATAAGAAGGAAGACTATGTAATATCTTATTTTGAGAAGTTTCTAGTTAGGCAATCTAAATTAATAGGGAAAGACCTAAAATTATCCACTTGGAAGAAATTTGAATACGTATGTTCTGATGTAGCCGCTTTTATTAAGTCTAGCTATGGTAAAAATGATTACTCTTTAAACAAGTTAGATCAATCATTTTTAGATGATTTTGAATACTACCTTAAAACGGTAAAGAATCAAAAACAGATTACCATAAACAAAGGGATACAACGCTTCAGAAAGCCCATTAGGATGGCTATAGTGGAAGGTTATTTACAAAATGACCCATTTGCATTACATAAGCCTGGTCGGGTTAGAAAAGAAGTGGTATTCCTTTCAGAAGTTGAATTACAACTATTTGAAGAGTACCAGTTCACCCAGCCTAGACTTCAATTGGTCAAGGACCTATTTATTTTTTGTTGTTATACAGGATTAGCATACCATGAAATGGCAAACCTTAAAAATGAGCATATTGTAAAAGGCTTTAATGGCAATGAATGGATCAAAATGAAGCGTGAGAAAACAGGTAAAATGATATCTGTGCCCTTATTGCCAAAAGCCAAAGCAATAGTGGCAAAATATGATGAGGTCAGAGACTATGCACTTCCCAAATTTAGTAATCAAAAGATCAATTCTTATTTAAAGGAAATAGGGGGTATTGTAGGCATTAATAAATCTATAACTCACCATGTGGCTAGAAAAACATTTGCATCCACTGTGTTGCTTTACAATGATGTGCCTATGGAGATTGTAAGTGAGTTATTAGGGCATTCTAGTATCAAGATTACCCAAGAGTATTATGGTAAAATCATTCAAGAGAAAGTTGGTTTAGAGATGGTTAAGCTTTCAAGAAAGCTAGATTAGTAAAAATGGGTTGTTCTAATAACTTGTAATTAAGAACTCTAATAATTTTAAGCTTCAGCCGTATTATTAACTTTGATAAGGTTAAAGCACTATTAGTGGAAGACCAATTAATTTAATATGTGGACAGATTTATATCTGAGTTATTTTTTGGAAAACATAGAATTCGCTGATGTCATAGAGCGCATACAGGATTTGGGTTTCGAGGTGTCATTTAGCCACTTGGATGATGGTTACGGCTGGTTGTTTTTAATTATAGAAGAGAATATGGGCTATCAGGAAGGTAGAAGTTTAAGCCTTCGGGAGGCTTTACTTCAAGGCTTGTATGTGCTATATGCCCATGAGGGTGAGGTTTTGAATTTCTATACCAAAATGTTATAAGTGAGGATGTTGGCTTTTACTTATCACATCTAAGCTTTTTAGACAGTATCAAAAAGTCCTAAAGTAGTTTTTCTGTAAAAATCTATTGTTCTTTTTTTAATGAATGGTAACGATTTAACTATAAACAGTTTTATCCCGAAGGGTGAGATTGTTTATAGCTTGTGTTATGGGCCGTATTTTTTTTTCAATTAGTTCTTGATATTCAAATTCTATAATTGGAATATTAAGCTTCTTTGCCAACGATATCTCTTTATCTACCCATTCAGAATTATCAATTTGTTCAGTCCGTATGAGAAATATAAAATCTGAATTATTTAGCTCTTTAATCACCCTATCCTGTTTGTTGGTTGAGTCATTATGAATTAAATCAATGTACACCTCACTTATACCACAAATCTCATCAAAGATTTTATTTAAAAAAACGACCCCTATACTCCCATCTCGAACAGTATAGCTTACGAATATTTTGGGTTTAGCTATTTCCATTAAATCCATCCCATTTTATCGATAATTATTAATGCGACAACAACGAGGGTGCCAAAAAGATAAAACAGCTGGGAATCATTAAAAAAAGCTTTTTTCCAAGAAGATTTTTCTTTGTTATCTAGCGGCATACCGAAACCGTCAGTGACTAATTGATTATCTTTTAAATCATTGACAATCTCTGTCATTCTAATTCGTAATTTTCTCTGATAGTAATAAGAATTTGAGTCAATTATCCAGAAAATCAATAAAGAAATAAAGCTACTTAGATATATTGATAGGTCTAGACTATTATCCGTCAACTTTAAAATCAAAGCTGTAATTCCAACCAGTAGAGAAGCGCAAATCTTCTTAGTCGCTAATGTGTTTTTTGAAAACTGAAGAATTGCTGAATCAAGTTGATCAATTTCTTTCAATTTTAAAGTCTGTTTAATATCACTCATTTGTTTGTGTTTCTCTTATTGCACATAACGTGTTTGTGCAACTAATTTAGCAAATACAAACCGAATAGAAAATCCGCTAGGATTTTTGTAAGTAGGCTTGCACTAGCAATTAATTTTATACGGTGTTGGCAATAGTTTTTGTTATTCGATATTCTTTTGCTAAATCTTCTAAATCTAATCTTGAATATTGAAGATTATTTTTAATAGGATAAGTTGAATAAACGACTGAAATAAAGTTTGACCAACTTAAATGAACTGTTTTTGATATTAAAAAATCTGCTATTGCTTTTACTCTTGGTTCTAATTCAATATTATCTCCAGAAGTTTTATTTAATCTGAATTTATCTGTAATTCCACCATATGGGTTTTCTCTGCTGATTACTTCGAAATCATTTGGATGTTGTTTCATTACATTAATCACGTCATTTACATAAGGTCCGTAATGATTAAATATCCATCTAATATCTGTGTACTGTTCATTGTTGTCAATAGCATATTTCCAGTCAATTAGATAGATTAATTTAACTAGTCTTGGTTTAGATAGTTCTTCAATTTTTGGATAGGTATGAAGAATATATTTAATTAATTCTGTTAACTTTCTCATAAGCCTAAATCATTATTTGCAAGTTCTCTATTATCCATAATCTTAACACCGTTGTTTTTCTCAATAAACATTACTAACGGTTGTTTAACACCAGATAAGCTCTCAACAATGTCTTCTTTATTAAAAGCATTTTCTCTTTCACTTTCAAAAACTAAAACAGCCTTTGGGTCGCTATCAAATCCATTAATACGATAAACGAAAAATGTTCTTGATTTCATATTCAAATTATCAACTACTTCTCTACTAATTGGACTAATCTCATTAATTCTATTGTAATATGTATTTCCATTTCTTAAAGTTGGGTCTGGTAAGTCATCTACAAAATATTCTCCTTCAGCCCATCCTTTTCCAATAAAGCCTTCTCTAATTGAGTATTTCGGACGTCCTTTTTCCATTAATATCGGATTAATTGATGAACGACCAATCAGTATAAAATTATCCTCATAAACTTTATATACACTAATTCTTTCTTGATGAGTAAATTCAAGATTTTTGACAATTAATTTTGCCAAAGTAG
>CAXBIJ010000064.1:0-13543 GCA_963975675.1 uncultured Maribacter sp.
TAACTAACTCAAAACCAAAATGAAACAAAAAACTACCCTATTTACAATTGCATGCTGTTTGCTCACGCTAAACGGTATCTATTCGCAAAAGAAAAAATCAAATAAACAAATTGAAAAACTAAAATCTGAGGTAGCTGCTATTGTCGAAGACAATAAAAAGCAGTCGCAAGTGATGGTTGATAAGATTTTTAGTTTTTCGGAATTAGGATTCCAAGAAATAGAATCTTCTAAATACCTTACTGGAATTCTCAAAGAAAATGGATTTGAAATTGAAAATTCCATTTCTGGTATTCCTACAGCATGGTTTGCAACTTGGAGCAATGGTGAGGGGCCAATTATTGCTTTGGGTAGTGATGTGGACTGTATACCGAAAGCATCCCAATATCCAGGTGTTGCTTATCACAAACCTATTGTAGACGGTGCCCCAGGGCATGGCGAAGGGCATAATTCTGGTATACCGATGAATATTTCTTCTGCATTGGCGGTAAAACAAATTATGGAGCGCGAGAATATTGGTGGTACGCTCGTTATTTGGCCAGGTATAGCTGAAGAGTTAGTTGCGGCAAAAGCATGGTATGTTAGAGACGGACTTTTCGATGATATAGATATGTGCATTTTTACCCATGTTGGTAATAACTTAGGAGTGTCTTACGGACCAACGAGAGGTACAGGACTTATATCTGTTGAATATGCCTTTGAAGGCGAGGCAGCACACTCAGCAGGTTCGCCTTGGCGTGGTAAAAGCGCTTTAGATGCTGCTGAATTAATGAATATTGGATGGAATTATAAAAGAGAACATTTACATCCTTTAAAGCGATCTCATTCTATTTTTACCGATGCTGGTGACCAACCAAATGTTGTGCCTTCAAAAGCAGCAATTTGGTTTTATTTCAGGGATATAAAATATGAAGGAATCATGGAAATGTATGCCTTAGCAAACGATATGGCAAAAGGAGCAGCGTTAATGACAGGAACAACAATGACTTCTAAGGTTTTGGGTACTGCTTGGCCACGTCATTATAATAAGGTGATTGCAGAAACCATGTATTCTAATATCAAAGTTGTTGGGTTGCCTAAATGGTCAGACGCTGACCAGACATTGGCTAAAGCGGTTCAGACCGTTGTGAATTCTGAAAAAATAGAAGGCTTACCGATAAAATTAGATACCATAGGACTTCCGGTTATTGATCCGATTAGCGGTGGGTCTGATGATATTGGTGATATTTCATGGAAAGTACCTACTGTTACTCTGAGATACCCTTCAAACATACCAGGACTACAAGGACATCATTGGAGTAATGCAATTGCTATGGCGACTCCTATTGCACATAAAGGTGTAGTTGCAGGAGCAAAGGTAGAGGCAATGACGATTTTAGATTTTTTGTTAAAGCCAGACTTATTAAAAGATGCTTGGGGTTATTTCAATAATGAACAACAGAAAGAAACAAAGTATGAACCAATGATTTCTGAAAGCGATATGCCACCAATTTATTTGAATAAGGATAAGCAAGACCAATTTAGACCTGCTTTAGAGAAGTTTTATTATGATGAAACGAAGTATGATACCTATTTAGAGCAATTAGGGGTAGAGTATCCGACATTGAAAGAATAGATAATAGAAATTCCTAACAAAAAGAGCCTTGCAGTATTAACTACAAGGCTCTTTTATTTTAAAACCATAATCGGTTAAGCTAATAGATTTTTATTTATACAGTTAAATATTTTTTTCTAATAATGCCATAAAGAATCCGTCATAGCCACTTTTTGAGGCATATATTTTTTTATCCTTCACTAATTTAAAATCCTTTCCTTCTTCAGAATTTAAAAATGATTTTACTTGATTTCCATTTTCTTGAGGTAGAATAGAGCAAGTTGCATAAACCATTTTTCCGCCAGGTTTAACTATTTTACTGTAATTCCTAAGAATTTCCTGTTGTGTTTTTACAATCTTGTCAAGAAACTCTGGCTGCATTTTCCATTTAGAATCAGGATTTCTTCTTAAAACACCTAATCCTGTACAAGGTGCATCAATTAAAACTCTGTCGGCACTACCGTATAATTTTTTGTAAACCTTAGAAGAATCAATTTCACGAACTTCGATGTTATGAGCTCCGTTTCGTCTGGCACGTCTTTTTAATTCCTTCAACTTACTTCCGTAAATATCCATAGAAATTAGTTGCCCTTTATTTTCCATTAAGGCGGCCAAGTGCAATGATTTACCACCAGCGCCTGCACAAGTATCTACAACTCGTTGCCCTGGTTCAACATCTAAAAACTCTGCAACCAATTGAGATGATGCGTCTTGTACTTCGAACATCCCCTTTTTAAAGGCTTCTGTTACGAATACATTTGCTCGCTCTACTAGTTTTAAAGCAGAAGCATAACCTCTTATAGGCTCTGCTACTATATTTTCATCTAATAATGCCTTACGAAGTTCTTCTTTCGTAGTTCTTAAGGTATTAGTACGTAAGATTACTTCAGCTGGCTCGTTAAGTTTTGCGATTTCTTCGGTCCATAATTTATCACCCAAAGCCTTTTCTCCTAATTCATCAATCCAATCAGGTATTGCTTCTCTGAACTTTCTTATTTGCGAAAGCTCATCAAATTTTCCTTTTATTCTTCTTTCAGGCGTTGGTTCAATCTGTTTCCAATCTGGTATATTAATACCTTTAAGCACAGCCCATACAGCCCACATACGAAACAAATCTGGTCTACTGAAAGGCGCTTTTACCTCGGCTATTTCAGCATATAATCTTTTATAACGTACCATTTCATAGGTCGTTTCTGCGATAAAGCCACGATCACGTGCTCCCCATCTTTTGTCAAAGCGAAGTACTTTTTGAACGACTTTATCGGCGTATTCGTTTTCATTGAAAATGAGGTTTAATGCGTCAATTACGGCAAACACCAGATTTCTGTGTAATTTCATTTGAAGTGATATTTATTTACTTGGCTAGAAGATTATTGCCATTACTTGATATGCTATCTAGTGTAAAATGACGGTAGTCCTCAAAATTTGTGGCTGCAAAGGTATTGTTTTAGAAGTGATTCCATTTATTTTTGATGAACTTTATACCTTTCTCTATGCGCTATGCCTTTCTAATTATTGTTTTAATGGTTTCATGCACTAAGAATGTAAAGCCTATTAATTTTACATCTGTTGATGTTAGTGATATTTATACTGATTCGTTGAGCATTAGAGCGATAGAGATTATGGGTAATAGCTTAGCTTTTGCGGCAAATAAAGGAACTTTCGGTACAGTAGATTTAAGTACAGGTAAAGTACGCGCTAATATAGAAAAGTACCATACCGGTATACCTGAGTTTAGGGCAGTGGCACATACTTCATCAGATTTTTTTATGTTATCGGTCGGTACGCCAGCTTTATTGTATAAGACAGGAATAAATGGGAGAATGGAACTCGTTTATAAAGAGGAGGGAGAGGGAGTTTTTTATGATGCTATGACCTTTCTGAGTGATGAAGACGGAATTGCAATTGGAGATTCTGTAGATGGATGTTTAAGTATCATTATTACTTCAGATGGTGGAACAACTTGGTCTAAGCTACCTTGCTCACAATTACCACAAGGTATAGAAGGAGAAGGTGCATTTGCTGCCAGTAACACCAATATTGCAACAGTTGGGAATCAAATCTGGATAGCTACCACTAGCGGTCGTATTATACATTCTTCGGATAAAGGAAAAAATTGGGAAGTATCTCAAACCCCGTTGCGAAGTGAAAAGCCTACAGAAGGTATATACTCCATTACATTTTATGATGAAGACTTAGGTGTCGCAATAGGAGGTGATTATACAGCCCCTGAAAACGAAAAAGCTAATAAAGCGATTACTAAAGACGGAGGAAAAACGTGGCAATTATTAGCAGATGGAAGAAAGCCAGCCTATAAAAGTTGTATTCAATTTGTGCCCGGAACCAATGGCAATGGAATTGTAGCCGTTGGATTTAACGGTATTTCATATTCATATGATATGGGTGTCAACTGGAAAGAATTATCTAAAGAGCCATTTTATACATTACGATTTCAAAATGACTCGGTTGCCTATGCTGCTGGCAGAAATAGAATTTCAAAGCTAGTCTTCAAGTAAACTATTTGCCACCTTTATTATGTCGGTATTGTTTAATTAGGTCACGCTTAAAATCTTCTTCTGCTTTTAATAATAACAAGGCTTTTTTTGCAGATGTAACTTTACTAACCTCTATTAAAAATGCTTTGTCTAATTCTTCTTCGTCTTCTTCGATAGCAATCTTAAGCGTCAATAATTTTTTTGCTTCCTTTTCAGATAAATCGTCACTATTCTCAAGTTTATCTTTTATTTGGGTATGTTCTTTACGCATTAATTCATGTCTCTTTTCTTCATACTCATTATAGATAGGCCAAAATTCTTGGGCTTCTTTACTGTCTAGAGATAATTTCTCGGTAATATATGCCACTTTTAAGGACTTTATTTTTTCCCAATCTTTTTTATGTTGGCCAAACGATATAGCAGTAAAAAGCATAAATAGCGATAGTATATACTTATTCATTGTCTTGTAAATTAAGTTCTTCAAAATCATGTGTATTGTCACTTAAATAATCTAAAATGTTTTCATTTTCTATAGAAGAAGTCAACATGTTCGAAATTTCAGTATCTGTAAATGGCAGTACCTCTGCAATCTCATAAGATGTTAAATCAAATTCATTGTTTTCAAAATAGGTTTCTATATCGGTATTTGCTAAATCACTAAAACTCAATTCTTCTGAACTATTCCAATTATAACCTAAAAAAATTATGGCAATAGCAGCAATAGATGCGGCAAAGGCTACGATTTTCTTTATAGGATAAAGAGGTATTACTTTAGTCTCCTTATTTAATTTACTGGTCAATTTATCATTAAACGTATCAAAATAGGTATCGGGTACTGTAAATCCTCTAGCCTTAGGCATAATGGTTTCTTTAGTTGATAATTTATCCATTAATTTATCTTCAAAACTATCGAAATAGCCTTGAGGAGTTTTAAACGGTATTTTGTTATTCTTATTCATGATACTTATTTGACTTTCAAAGACATAAAAGGTTTAATCGGTTTTCAAATACTGTTCCACTTTTTTAACCGCTAGGTGATAAGAAGCTTTTAGCCCACCTACCGAAGTGTCTATTATTTCAGAAATTTCTTCATATTTCAATTCTTGAAAATACTTCATGTTGAATACTAATTTTTGCTTCTCTGGTAATGTTGCAATAGCTTGTTGGAGCTTTAATTGAATCTCGTCACCTTCAAAAAAAACATCAGCTTGTAAATTAGAGACTAATTTTTCTTGATAATCGATATCAGTTATCCCTTGTAATTTTGCCCTTTGCTTTATAAAACTTAAAGCTTCATTAGTAGCAATTCGGTAGATCCATGAAAAGAGTTTACTATCTCCTTTAAACCCATCAATGTTTTTGTAGACTTTAATGAAGGTATTCTGTAGAACGTCATCAGCATCATCATGATTTAATACGATACCTCGAATTTGCCAGTACAAACGTTCTTTGTACGTGCTAACCAAAACCTCAAAAGCTTGCGCTTGAGTTTTCTTGGTCTTTAATTCTTGAACTAGTGTTTCCTCTACAATCAATTTGAATTGAGGTTTATTTGGTTATTAGACCATAGTAATAACTAAAGGTTTAACCGAAATAGAAAATTAGTGATTGTTTTTTAAATGAAACTAATAAATAGTTTTTCTATGAAGTTTATTGCATATCTATAATACACTTAAGCCAAAGATTGCATCTGTACTAGTTTCTTATAGGTACCATTAAGTTCTAAAAGTTTGGCATGTGTACCTTGCTCTACTATTTCACCCTTATGAAGCACCACAATGGTATCAGCATTTTGAATGGTAGATAGGCGATGCGCGATAACGATTGATGTTCTGTTTTTCATCATCTTTTCAAGGGCATCTTGTACCAAGCGTTCACTCTCGGTGTCTAATGCAGATGTAGCTTCATCCAGTATCATGATTGGTGGATTCTTTAACACCGCTCTAGAAATGGACAAACGCTGTTTCTGTCCGCCACTTAATTTATTACCACTATCACCAATATTGGTATCGTAGCCTTTAGGTAAATCCATTATGAAATCATGTGCATTCGCAATTTTTGCAGCAGCAATAATTTCTTCATCTGTAGCATTTTCTTTACCTAAACCAATATTATTTTTTACAGAATCATTAAATAAAATAGAATCTTGTGTAACTAAACCTAATAAATTACGAAGCGATTTTTTACTAAGGTTCTTAATATTATTGCCGTCAATGCTGATATCGCCTTCATTGACATCATAAAAACGAGTGACTAAATTGGCGATAGTACTTTTTCCACTTCCAGATTGACCAACCAAAGCAACTGTTTTGCCTTTTTCAACAGTTAAGTTGAAATTTTTTAACACATACTCATCTTCATATTTGAAAGAGATATTGTTAATGTTAACGACGTTATTAAATGTTTTTTGATTAATCGGATTATCAATTTCTGAAATAGGATTCTTAGTGTCTAAAATTTCTAAAACACGTTCTGCAGCTGCGTTTCCTTTTTTTACACTATATGATGCTTTACTAATTGCTTTGGCAGGGGTAAGTATTTGATAAGATAGCGTCATGTAGGTTATAAAGAGTTCTGCTTCCAATGTTTTTTCTACAAGTACCATTTGACCGCCGTACCATAGAATGACTCCAATTGCAGCAATACCAAAGAATTCACTAGTAGGTGAAGCTAGGTTTTGCCTATTTAGCAAGCTGTTGGAAAAATCAAAGAATCTTTTGGTTGAAGATTGAAACTTTTTCGCAAATACAGATTCGGCATTAAAGGCTTTTATAACACGCAAACCTCCTAATGTTTCCTCTAAAATAGATAAGAAATACCCTTGTTCTTTTTGAACTTTATCTGATTTCCGTTTTAAAGATTTACCAATCAATGAAATTAAAAAACCTGAAAGCGGAAGAAATAAAAATACGAACAATGTTAATTTAGGACTTATTGAAAGCATTGCTAAAATTGTAAAAATAATAGTAAGGGGTTCTCGTACAATAAGTTCTAATATGGATAAAAATGAATGTTGAATTTCTAATACATCTGAAGTTATACGGGCAATAGTATCACCTTTTCTTTTTTCAGAATAGTAAGATATAGGTAGTTCTACAGTCTTGTCATACAATTCATTACGCAAATCTTTAAGTACGCCGTTACGTAAAAATGTAATAAAGTACATGGCTAGGTAATTAAATAAGTTCTTTAAAAGGAACATTGTAATAATCAACCCTACCATGAGCATAAGAACTTCGCCAGGGTTGCTATGTTCACTTCTTCCGGTAACGTAATAATTTAGGTATTCGGTGCCAAAATCCTTTAAATCGGAAATTCCATTCCATTCAGGTTTGGTATAAACTTTTTCCGTTTGGTTAAAAAGAACTGTCAACATTGGAAATAATGAAATCATTGCCAATGTTGAAAACAGTGCATAAAAGATATTAGATATAATATTTAAAATTGCATATATCCGATAAGGCTTCGCAAAGCGAAGAATCTTCTTGAAATAATCCATTAACCTAATTTAAGCTCAGCAAGTATATTTTTGATTTTTGCATCTAGTTCAGCTGAAACTTTTTTATAATTCTCTGCCTTATCTAATTTAGTATTGGTGCTAATATAAAATTTGACTTTTGGCTCAGTACCACTCGGTCTTGCTGCAATTCTTGTCCCATCTTCTGTTTCATAAATTAAAACGTTAGATTTTGGAATGTCAATTACTTTTTCTTCACCTGTTAGTACATTTTTCGCAGTTGAAGTATTATAATCTTCAATCCATTTTACTTTAGAGCCCGCTACAGATTCTACAGGGTTCTCTTTAAAATCTTTCAGCATTTGCTTAATTTCTTCTGCACCGCTAATACCTTTTTTAGTAATAGAGACTAAATGTTCTTTATAGAACCCATAATCAACATAACATTGAATTAAGTCTTTGTAGAAAGAACTACCGTTGGCTTTTGCTTGACTGCCAATTTCACAGGCTAATAGGGTAGAGGTGACTGCATCTTTATCACGAACAAAATCACCTACCATATAACCAAAGCTTTCTTCACCACCACCAATAAAATCTGATTGTGGAAAATCTTTAATCATTTTACCAATCCACTTGAATCCCGTTAATGATGTTTTAAATTCTACTCCATATGCCTTAGCCATGGCCTCCATCATAGGGGTAGATACAATTGTTGTAGCAATGAATTCATTTCCCTTGAATCCTTTTTCTTTTCTTTTTTCAAGAAGAAATTTTGTCATTAGAACCATTGCTTGGTTACCATTAACAATTTCCATATCACCATTTAAGTTACGTACAGCAATACCTAAACGATCACTATCTGGATCTGTACCCACGACCATATCGGCACCTATTTCTTCTGCCTTTCTAACAGCCATAGAAAGTGCTTCAGGCTCTTCTGGATTAGGAGATTTCACAGTAGGGAAGTTTCCATCTGGTTTAGCTTGTTCTTCTATAATAGTAACATTTTCATACCCACCACGCTTTAATACTTCTGGTATTGCGGTAATCGATGTACCGTGAAGAGCGGTAAACACAATTTTAAAGTTATTTTTCCCTTCTGAATTGAAGTTGCCATATTCAACTGATTGAGATATGAAAGCCTCATCAACTTCTTTGTCAATCACCTGAATAAGACTGTTATTAGCTTTAAATTTAATGTCTTCTATGTCAAGTGAATTTATTTCATCTATAATTTTTCCATCCTGTGGCGGTACAATTTGTCCGCCATCTGTCCAATATACTTTATACCCATTATATTCAGGTGGGTTATGAGATGCGGTTAAAACAATACCAGCATGACAGTTTAAATGTCTAACAGCAAATGAAAGTTCAGGAGTAGTGCGAAGCTCAGAGAATAAGTATACTTTAATATTATTGGCAGAGAAAACTTCTGCTACCGTTCGAGCAAGAGTATCACTATTATGGCGACAATCAAAAGCAATTACAACTTTGATTTCCTCACCTTTATAAACTTTGTTCAGATAATTACTTAGACCTTGTGTACTTTTACCTAAAGTATATTTGTTAATACGGTTTGTGCCCACACCCATAACACCTCTCATGCCACCAGTGCCGAACTCCATATTTTTGTAAAAACGGTCGTTAAGTTCTTCTTTGTCGTTTTCAATAAGATGTTCTATTTCTTTTTTAACGGCTGGGTCAAAAAAATCGGTAAGCCAACTTTTGGCAGTATCTAGGATTTTATCCATAGTAAAAATGTTTTATTTGCTATTAAGTTAATGAGAATTTTACGTTTCTGAAAGTGTGGCATTTATTTCCTCTGATACAATATACCTATTTTCTTCCTTTTTAGAACGTATTAAAATTTCACCTAGAAAACCAGCTAAAAAAAGCTGTGTTCCTATTACCATGGCGATTAATGAAATATAAAATTGTGGTCGGTCCGTAATTAACCTTCCGAAGGGATTAATGAATAATTTGTCAATACCTAAATAGATGGCAAATCCGAATCCGATTAAGAACATTAATACACCCAAAGCGCCGAATAGATGCATGGGTCGTTTACCAAATCTAGATACAAACCAAATGGTTAGAAGGTCTAGAAAGCCATTTATGAACCGCTCCATTCCGAATTTTGTTTTGCCGTATTTACGAGCCTGATGCTTCACGACTTTTTCACCAATGTTTGAAAAACCAGCATTTTTAGCAAGTACAGGGATATACCTATGCATTTCACCAGAAACCTCAATGTTTTTAACAACATCTTTGGAGTAGGCTTTTAGGCCACAATTAAAATCATGTAAGCGAACGCCAGAAGTTCTTCTTGCTGCCCAATTGAATAATTTTGAAGGGGTGTTTTTGAATATAATAGAATCGTATCGCTTTTTTTTCCAACCAGAAACCAATTCATAGCCCTCTTTGGTAATCATCTTGTAAAGCTCTGGTATTTCCTCAGGATTATCTTGTAGGTCGGCATCCATGGTAATAATAACATCACCTTTTACCGCTTTAAAACCTGCATGGAGAGCCTGAGATTTGCCGAAATTCCGTAAAAAATGTATTCCTTTTACCGCAGGGTTGGTTTTTGCGAGTTCAGTAATAATCGACCAAGATTCATCTGAACTACCATCATCAACAAATAATATTTCATAAGAAAATTGATTGGATTGCATTACAGATACAATCCAATCATGTAATTCTTTGAGTGACTCTTCTTCGTTAAGTAATGGAATTACTATTGATAATTGCATGTGCTTTAATAGGGTATTCCTGTCAAAAGTACGAATTAGTTAAGATTTTCATTCTTTTTTAAAACCAATGCGGGCACTAAAGAAACAACAAAGCCTATTACTATGCTAAATATTAGGCCAAAAACTATTTGCATGGTAGGGGTTGTAAAGGGTTTACCCAATTCCATTTGGGCTTCAACTTGTTCAATAGTCATTTTGGTCGTCTCCAATAATTGATTCTTTTGAAATTCCATGGCCTTATCCATCATGTCTGGATCAATAACATTCGCCATAATCTGATTGAATATTACGCCAATAATACCTCCAATTAAACATACACCAACACCTATTTTAAGGGCTTGTCCAAAGGTCATAAATCCACTATTCGCTTTTTTAAATTGAATCATTGCTATAATTACCATTGCCAATGACAACGCCAAACTTATAGACATAACGGCAAAACCTCCTTGGTAATGCATGTCAACAGAATAGAGCATAAATGCAAATATGATACTTATAACTCCAAGTAGTAATCCAAAATTTAAGGCAAATTTTCCAGTTTTAGGCTTATTTTCTTCCATGATTATTATTGTTTAAAGGTTAAATAAAGGTTGATTTTCTTATTAGTATGTTGTTATATTATATTGTTACAAATGTGGCAAAATATTATTTTAATATTTTTTGATGTTTCTAATAGTTCATTTATAGATTTTTACTAAATTTGCACCCTTAAAATGAGTGCCCGTCGGAATGGGTGCGTTAAAGTTTTTAAAATGAAAAAAGATATACACCCAGAAAATTATAGGATAGTGGCCTTTAAGGACATGTCTAACGAAGAAGTGTTTTTGACTAAATCAACAGCTGATACTAAAGAAACTTTAGAAGTTGAAGGTGTTGAGTACCCACTAGTAAAATTGGAAATTTCAAGAACATCACATCCATTTTATACTGGTAAAGCTAAATTCTTGGATACTGCAGGTCGTATCGATAAATTTAAGAACAAGTACAAGAAATTTGTTAAGGAAGACAAAGCAGAAGAAGATAAAGATAAAGAAGAAGAGAAGTAGTATTTTATTTACTATTCTTTCATAGAATATAACGCCCTCGAAAATATTCGAGGGCGTTTCTTTTTTTCATTCAACTTGGTTTTTAGGATACTTAGCCATAAAATATATGTGCTCTAGGGATATTTGTTAATTTTGATTAAAATTGTCTTGTATGAACTTTATTCTTTTTGATGGTCCACGTAGGAATCATTTGTTGCCATTCACCTTTACTAGGCCAGTTGCCGAAATTCGTGTAGGCATCATGACATTAAGAGAACGTTGGGAAGCCTTCTTAAAGGTTTCCACTTCTTCATTAACTGAAGATTATTTAAGTATTAAATTTCCAATTCGCTTAAAAGATAAAAATGTATTTATCGATGCATCGGTTTTACCAACAGTTGAATTGGTAAACGCGGTACATGCTTTGAAAAAAGGCGATAAGTTAATGTCGAATGAGCTTCTTGTAGCATATTCTAGCGATGAACCAAAAAGTTCTGAGCAATTGAGTGAGTTCAACAAAATTGAATTCATAGGTGATTTTCTGCAGATTAAGAATACGTGGGATATTTTTGACAAAAATGCTGAAATTCTACAATCTGACTTTGATTTTATTACTAAAGGAAGAACTAGTCAGCCAATTTCAAAAACCAATAATTTAATACATCCAGAACGAATATTTCTAGAAGAGGGAGCGAAAGTTGAATTTAGTATTTTGAATGCGACAGACGGGCCTATTTATTTAGGAAAAAACTCTGAAATTTGGGAAGGTAGTTTAATAAGAGGCGGTTTAGCACTTTGTGAGCATGCGATTGTGAAAATGGGCGGTAAGATTTATGGAGCAACTACAATAGGGCCTCATAGTAAAGTATGTGGTGAAATTAGTAACTCGGTAATTTTCGGGTATTCTAGTAAAGGTCATGAAGGTTATTTAGGTAATGCAGTATTAGGTGAGTGGTGTAATATTGGTGCAGATTCAAATAATTCGAACCTTAAAAATAATTATGCTAAAGTTCGTTTGTGGGACTATGCAACAGAGCGTTTTGAGCAGACTGGTTTACAGTTTTGTGGACTTATGATGGGTGACCATAGTAAGACGGCAATTAATACAATGTTTAATACAGGTACAGTAATTGGCGTAAATTCAAATATATATGTGCCAGGATTTCCTCGAAATTTCATTCCAAGTTTTAGTTGGGGAGGCGCATCTGGGTTTACTGCCTATTTACCAGAAAAGGCTTTTGAGGCTGCCAAAGTTATGATGGCTAGAAGAGGAGTAGTGTTTGATGATATAGAAGCAAATATTCTTACCCACGTATTTGAGATAACCAAAAAATGGAGAAAATATTAAAGCTGTATTTCAGTAAATTGGGTTTTTTTAGGCTTGATGAAGTTTAAGTACTTTTGCACTTTCAAAGAGAAGATTAGATGAAGAAAAAGGTGGCTTTTTACACTTTAGGATGTAAGTTGAATTTTTCAGAAACATCAACCATAGCTCGTAGCTTTGAAGATGAGGGTTTTGACCGTGTCGATTTTTCAGAAAAGGCCGATATGTATGTCATTAATACCTGTTCGGTAACTGATAATGCAGATAAGAAATTCAAAACCATTGTAAAAAAGGCGCAAAAAATAAATCCTGATGCGTTTGTGGCGGCTGTTGGTTGTTATGCACAATTAAAGCCAGAAGAGTTAGCTGATGTAGATGGAGTGGATTTAGTTTTAGGAGCTACAGAAAAATTCAAAATTACAGACTACATAAACGATCTTACCAAAAATGACCACGGTAAAGTACACTCATGTGAAATTGCCGATGCCGATTTTTATGTAGGAAGTTATGCAATTGGTGATAGAACCAGGGCATTTTTAAAAGTTCAAGATGGTTGTGATTATAAATGTACCTACTGTACGATTCCGTTAGCACGAGGTATATCTAGAAGTGATACTTTAGAAAACGTTTTAAAAAACGCTGCTGATATTTCAAATCAAGGTATTAAAGAAATCGTTTTAACGGGTGTTAATATTGGGGATTATGGTAAGGGTGAATTTGGAAATAAAAAGCATGAACATACCTTTTTAGATTTAGTTAAAGCTTTAGATGAAGTAGAAGGAATTCATCGCTTACGAATATCTTCGATAGAACCCAATCTTTTAAAGAATGAGACCATAGAATTTGTAGCGAAAAGCAAATCTTTTGTTCCACATTTTCATATTCCATTGCAAAGCGG
>CAXBIJ010000065.1:0-13450 GCA_963975675.1 uncultured Maribacter sp.
CTTTTGAATTAAAACTGTGTAAACAAATTCTAAGTCTTTCTTGCCCTTCTGGCACAGTAGGCGCAAGAATCGCTTTTACATTAAAGCCTTTATCAATTAGTTTTTTAGAAACTAGTTTTGCTTTTTTTGATCCAGAAATAATACAGCTTTGTATAGCAGTATCACTTGGTATAAAAAATTCATTTATCTTTTGAGAACTAATTTGTTTTTTAAAAAACTCAATGTTCTCTTTTAATTTGAGTTTTGGCTCCGCACCTAATTCTTTAAAAAGCGTATGCGCTGTTATTATGGTTGCTAGCGTATGTGGTGTTAATGCAGTTGTATATATAAAAGGTTTAGCGAAATTCACCAAATAATCTTTCAAATCTTCAGAACCTAATATGGCTGCTCCGTGGCAACCAAAACCTTTTCCAAAAGTAACCGTTCTGGCAAATACATTATTTTCAAGGCCAAGCTCTGGTATTAACCCTTCACCGTTTCTCCCTAATGCCGCTACAGCATGAGCCTCATCTACTATTAACTTATACCCATTCGCTTTGGTGTACTTTGCAAATGCTTTTAAATCAGGAGTGTCACCATCCATAGAAAAAACACTTTCCGTTACAACATAAATTACAAGTTCATCATTTTCGTTTCTAGCGGAATTTAAATCCACTTTCTCTTTTAAGCTATTTAGATTATTATGTGAAAAACTATATGACTTTGCATTGCTCATACGTATGCCTTCTCGAATACTAGCATGTACGAACTCATCGTAAAAAATTAAATCTCCACGTTGTGGTATGGCACTGAACAATCCCATATTGGCATCATACCCAGAATTAAAGACAAGCGCATGATTAGCTTTATAAAATGTAGCCAATAATGGTTCTAGAATAGCATATAATTTATGATTACCCGACAATAGCCTTGACCCACCTGATCCGTTTGAAGCAACACTTTCATTTAATAATAACTGAAACGTTTTTGAAAACAAGGTTTCATTTGTCGCAAAACCTAAATAGTCATTTGATAAAAAATCTATTAGCCCATTTGTAGAGTTTAATTGCCGAAAAGTTTCTTCCTTTTTACGACTTGCTAAAATATTAAGCAATTTTCTGGGTATTTGGCTCATGCAACAAAAATAGCTTTTCTATTAAATGAAACGCAAGTAAAATTTAAATTGAAGAAAAATTAAACTAAAGTTGCAATTAGTAGCAAAGCAATTATTTAGATAATTCGTTGACTATTGGAAAAATAATCGTTACAAAATGTGGTGGTTTATAATTAATAACAATCACCTTTTTAAACATCCTATTTTACGTATTAATTTTATTATAAAGTAAGACAACCTTCATTATCTTAGCTTCAAAATCAATGTATGCGATACTTACTGCTAGTTTTTCTATTCGGTTTTCAGTCAATTCAACTATCTGCTCAGACCAACAAATATTCCATTTCTTTTGAAAATGCTGTTCACCATGAGGCTACAATAGTCGCGTCTTTTGAAAAAATTACCACAGATACTTTAGCGTTAAGAATGAGCAGAACCTCACCAGGGCGATACGCATTACATGAATTTGCAAAAAATGTATACAATTTTACTGCGAAAGACGGAAAGGGAAATCCTTTGAAAATAACAAGAGAGAATCCATATGAATGGAAGGTTTCAGGTCATGATGGTCAGGTAAATATAAAATACACCCTATTTGCGAATAGAGCTGATGGCACCTATTCCCAGATTGATGAGAGCCATGCTCATTTAAATATACCGGCAACATTTATGTATGCTCCTTCCCTAGCAAAGCGTAAGATTTTAGTTGACTTTAACCTTAGAGAAGATTTAAACTGGAAAGTTGCTACCCAACTACCCTATGTAAAGGACAATATCTATAGTGCACCAGATTTATATTATTTTATGGATAGCCCTACAGAACTAAGTAATCATAAGGTTAGGGAATTCAATATTGATAATCAAACCGTAAAACTTGCTCTTCATGACCCAGGAACTGAGGAAGAAGCAGATACCTTTTTTGAAAAGGTTAAAAAAGTAGTAATCGCCGAAAAGGAAGTTTTTGGAGCACTTCCTACTTTCGATTATGGCTCCTATACATTTTTAGCTTGCTACATACCAAACGCCTCTGGTGACGGTATGGAGCATAGAAATTCTACCGTATTAACTAGCAACAGAACTTTGTCAAACGGTGGTATGGGAGGAAATATAGGAACAGTCTCTCATGAATTTTTTCATAGTTGGAATGTGGAACGCATTCGACCAAAAACCTTGGAACCCTTTAATTTTGAAGAAGCAAATATGAGTGGAGAACTCTGGTTTGCAGAAGGCTTTACGAGCTACTACACCAATCTTATTCTTTGCAGAGCACAGTTAATTTCGCCAGAAAAATACGTAGAGGGATTAACCGGCACCTTTAATTACGTTTGGAATTCTCCAGCAAGACAGTTTTTTAATCCTATAGAAATGAGTTTTCAGGCACCATTTGTAGATGCATCTACCTCAGTTGATCCTGTAAACCGCGAGAATATATTTATTTCTTATTACTCTTATGGAAGCGTTCTTGGTCTAGCTTTAGATTTATCTTTAAGAGAGAAAGGCTTAAACTTAGATGATTATATGAAACTGGTTTGGGACACCTATGGGAAAACAGAGATTCCATATGCTATAGAAAATTTAAATAATTCATTGAACGATTATGCGGGTAATGAATTTGGGAATAACTTCTTTTACAACTTCATCTACAAAAGCAATATGCCCAATTATGCTGAACTTTTAAGATCAGTTGGCGTAAAGCTCTCTCAAGAACCTAATGCCGCCTATTTTGGCGCCGCAGTATCTATTACCGACGATTTAAACGGTAAGATTCAGAGTAATACTAAAATTGGAAGTCCCGCATATAAAGCAGGCTTAGATAAAGATGATATCATCATGTCAATTAATGGAAAACCATTTCCTAACAGGGTTCAATTTGACGTGTTCATTAAAGAGTTTAAACCGAATGACAAGCTTTCAATCACATTTTTAAAAGACGGTCAAGAAAGAAATACAGAAGTTATTCTTGAGACAGATCCAAGTTACTCTTTTAGTTTAAAAGATAAAAATGGCGAGAAGCTTTCAAAAAAAATAATTAAGGCACGCCAAAATTGGCTAAAAGTTCAATAAATGAATTTCATCTACACCACCGCAAGTACGACAGAAGAATTACAACAAATTCTTTCACTACAACAGATGAATTTAAAATCAGCTATTTCTGTTGAGGAAATGAATCATGAAGGTTTTGTTACAGTTAAACATGACCTCAATTTGCTTAAACGCATGAATAATGCTTGCCCACATATTATAGCAAAGGATGAAGAAAAAGTTATTGGTTATGCACTTAGCATGACAGAAGATTTTAAAGATGAAATATCAGTTTTAAGGCCTATGTTTAATGAATTGGATGCCAACCATATTCAAAATTTTCTAACCATGGGTCAAATTTGCATTGCTAAAACTCACAGAAAGATGGGTGTTTTTAAAGGTTTATATGGTGCAATGAAAAAATTCTCTTATCCTAAGTATGAATATATTATTACAGAGGTAGATGCAACAAATTTACGCTCTTTAAACGCTCATTTAGCAGCAGGATTTGAAAAGCTATGTACTTACCACAGCTTAGGTCAAGACTGGGAGTTAATTTCTTTAAAGACTTCCTAAATAAAATATTTTTTTAATTTATTATTGTTTTTCGATAATTTTTATTGCCGCTATACTTTAAAAGGACATATTTTTCAACTTGAAAATGACCTAACCATTTAACTATGAGTTTAAAGAGGAATAAAAAAAGGCTATACCGTAAAGTATAGCCTTTTATATTTAAAACTTATTGTTCTAATCTGCTAGCACAATAACCTTATTGTTCTTCAACTCAATAGTACCGCTAGAAATTTGTAATACAGTATTACCTTCTGCATCTTTCGTAAACTTAGATGCGTACTCTCTTTCTAAAGATATATTACCTGAAATTTTAACCTTACCTTCTTGTAATAAAGATACAATAGGTGCGTGATCTTTCAACATTTGAAATTCTCCATTAATACCAGGCACAGTTACCGAAGTAACATCCCCTGCAAATAATGTAGCTTCTGGTGATACAATTTCTAAATACATATTTTTTCAGTATTCAGTATTCAGCATTTAATACTCAGTAGCAAAACTGGTATTGCAAACCGTTTACTAGTTTTAAGCTTCAGCCAACATTTTTTCACCTGCTTCAATAGCCTCTTCAATTGTACCTTTAAGGTTAAAAGCAGATTCTGGTAAGTGATCTAATTCACCATCCATTATCATATTAAAGCCCTTAATTGTTTCTTTAATATCTACTAAAACTCCTTTAAGGCCCGTAAACTGCTCTGCTACGTGGAAAGGTTGAGATAAGAAACGTTGAACACGTCTTGCTCTACCAACAGCTGATTTATCTTCTTCAGATAATTCTTCCATACCTAAGATGGCAATAATATCTTGAAGCTCTTTATAACGTTGCAAAAGTTCTTTTACTCTTTGTGCACAGGCATAATGATCTTTTCCTAAAATTTCAGCCGTCAAAATTCTTGATGTAGAATCTAATGGATCCACAGCAGGATAAATACCTAACTCAGCAATTTTACGAGACAATACCGTTGTTGCATCTAAGTGAGCAAACGTAGTTGCTGGCGCTGGATCCGTTAAATCATCTGCAGGTACGTAAACCGCCTGTACAGAAGTAATGGAACCTCTTTTGGTTGATGTAATACGTTCTTGCATAGCACCCATCTCTGTTGCCAAAGTTGGTTGGTATCCTACTGCAGAAGGCATACGGCCTAATAACGCCGAAACCTCAGAACCTGCTTGTGTAAAACGGAAAATATTATCTACGAAGAAAAGTACGTCTTTTCCTTGACCTTCACCTGCACCATCACGGAAGTATTCCGCTATTGTTAAACCTGAAAGAGCAACTCTTGCCCGTGCTCCCGGTGGTTCATTCATTTGACCAAAAACGAAAGTCGCTTTTGAATCTTTCATTACCTTTTTATCTACTTTCGATAAATCCCATCCGCCTTCTTCCATAGAATGCATGAAATCATCACCGTATTTTATAATACCAGATTCTAACATCTCACGAAGTAAATCGTTTCCTTCACGAGTTCTTTCACCTACACCTGCAAACACAGAAAGACCACCATGCCCTTTGGCAATATTGTTAATCAATTCTTGAATCAATACCGTTTTACCAACACCTGCCCCACCGAACAAACCAATTTTACCACCTTTTGCATAAGGTTCAATTAAATCGATAACTTTAATACCAGTGAATAAAACTTCTGTAGTAGTTGTAAGATCTTCAAATTTTGGAGCTTCTCTGTGAATAGGAAGTCCATGTTTTCCTGATTTAGGTAAATTACCCAAACCATCGATAGCATCACCGATTACATTGAACAAACGACCATATACATCGTCTCCAATAGGCATTTGAATCGCGCTACCAGTAGCAACCACATCAACCCCTCTACTTAGACCATCGGTAGAATCCATAGAGATAGTTCTAACCGTATTTTCGCCTACATGAGATTGTACTTCCAATACCAAAATAGACTTATCCTTGTTAATTATCTCCAAGGAATCATAGATTCTAGGTAGATCAGCACCTGATTGAAATTCTACATCAACCACGGGTCCAATGATTTGCGAAACTTTACCTGTAACTTTTGACATTACTTTTATGTTTATGTATTACGTTTAATATAACCTTAAAAATGCTCTCATTTTCAGGCTGCAAAGATATAGTATTCAGTTTTAAAGAAAAACTGTTTTTTTGGTTTTTTACAAAAGTAAAAAGGTGCCCTTTGAGCACCTTTTAAACTTGTCGATATTATTTACGATTATTGAAGTATTACAGGATAATTAGTAGGATAATTACCTACGTTCAATAAATTACCTGATGCTTCAAAATTTGAACCATATGTTACATCAATAGCTTTCATGAATTCATTAGCCAACAATGCATACCCTCTTGCAGTTGGATGAACTCCATCTAAAGAAAATGCACTACCAACAACCAAACTTGATGTTAATGTGAATTGACCACTTGTAATACCACCATTTGCTAATTGATTCAATAAAGAATTTGCATCAACTAATGCCAAGCCAGCTTGACTAGCAGCTGAAGCTATAATTTGATTAAATGCAGCAGTGGCAATAGCTATTTCTTCTTGCTCACTAGGTATAAGCACCCATTTATCAGCCAATGGAAGTGATATTCCCTCAACAGAAAATTGCCCAGCTAAAGTTTGAGGTAAACCAGCTAGAACCAATGCTCCTACAGATTCCATATTAACTGTTCCTATTACTGAAGCACTTGGTAAAACAAATAAATCTTCCGCCGTTGCTTCTCTTGTTTGACCATAAGTAGACCCTAACAAACCTGCAACAAGAGGCGCTGCCTGAGCGGGCAAACCAAATGATTCTACAAATGTTGGAAAGGTAGGACTTTGTAAAAGCACTCCCGTTATTTGAGCAGATAAATCTGTCAATGTTTCATCTTTTATAACGACTTCACTAGCAGCAGTTGAAGAAAAAACTATGGCACGCTCTGGAACACCTAAAAAGGCATACACTTGATTTAATTGTCCGAAGATTCCATTTAACGTAGCAATCTGTGGTCCAAAATCTGGATTAGTAGGATCTAAAGGATTATGCGGCACTGTTGTAAAATGAGGAACATCGGTTACATTAGGAATGTTAGCAACAACACCTTGCGCACCTCCAGCAGTCAATGTTGCAATTAAAGCACCATAACTACCATCAAAACCAACACCAGGTGCTCCAGAAACGGGGGTAATTGGATTAGTACCATCACCACCTGAAGTAGCATAACCAAGCACATCATTATTACCAATCCAAAGAGTGAAAAAACTAGGCGCTTGAGCAACTGCTAATTCTAATACACTAGCATTTGGTGTAGTACCCGTCATTCTTACAAAATAAGGATTTGCAAGACCTAAAGATACATTAGCCAAATTACCATACCCAGGTGCCAAAAGATGAAAACTTTTTGCCCCAGGCACCCCTAAATTGTTGAACGGACCCGTTGGATTATTCAATGCAATATCTGTTGTAACCGTTACAGGACCAATTAAGGTTTCTAAACCTACTGGGCCAGCACCACCAAAAACTAATCTTGGATTCTGTATTCTAGCTCCACCAGCGGCAAGGCCACCTAAATTATCATTTGTTAAGGGTTGAGTAAAACTACCGCCACCGACTAAACTGAATTTTTGTGATAACAAATTTGGCAAAGAGAAAGTCTGACTTGCTTGAAATAAAGCACCATCAGTGAAACCAGCAGTTAAAGAATTTCCTAAAGAAACATAGTTAGAAAAATCTGCAGACCCAGCTGTTAATTCAACCGACTCTTCAACTAACACTTCTGGAGCAATGTCCACGTCTTCTGGGTCATTACAAGCCGTAAAAGCTAAAATCCCAAGTGATATATATATAAATTTTATTTTTTTCATTTCAACTCTTATTTAAAATTAGTTGTTAATTGTCCAAGATAGGTAATACATAGATCCAATGAATCCAGTACCAAATGCTGTATAGTATTCCTTATTAGTCAAATTGGTACCTCCCAATTTGAATGTAGACTTAATACTAGGAACATCATAATTAATCTGCGCATCCACTACATGAAATTCTGGAATAACTCCATTTCCAAAAGTAGCCTCCCAGTAATAGTCATCACTAAATCTATAAGAAACATTAAACCCAAAATTGTCAAACAATTGTCTATTACCAAAAGAAGCTTTGAACTTATGCTCAGGTGTGTTAAAATTTAACATCACATCTGGATTTGCATCACGATCAAAATCAAGTTTCGTGAACGTATAGCTACCTTCTAGGTCAAAATTACCAAGTACTTTCATGCTTAAACCTAAAGATGCGCCATATGAATTTACGTCTGCATCAGTATTTGTATATGCACTATACGCTTGATAATCACCGTTAGCAATTGCCGCAACAGATAATGCCCCATCACCAACAGTACCATAATAAGGAGCAATAACAACTTCTTGTGAAATAAAGTCCTTATAACTGTTATAATAGGTGCTAAAATCAATTACTAATTTTTCAACTTTACCTCTATACCCAATTTCGAAAGAGGTTACTTTTTCAGGATTAATAAGGTCTGGATTTGCAATCTCCAATACTGCCGGATTTCCTGTTGCTCCCAATTCCCTAACCGAGGCCAAAGAATATGAATTATTATATGCTGCAGCACCAGTTTGCGTAATTGTTGCTGGTTGGCCTAATAATTGCCCACCACCGCTTACAGCGAAAGGTGTAGAATATCGATCTAGATTACTCGCCGCTGAACCAACTAAAATTGCTCTTCCTGCATCTAATCCAATGAATAAATCTTGAGTTGTTGGGTTTCTAAACCCTGTTTGAGCGGAAGCTCTTATATTGTGATTTCTGTTTAAAGTAAACCCTGCAGATAATCTTGGAGAGTAAAACCCATCAAACAATTCAGACTTGTCATACCGAATAGAACCTGTCAACTTTAAACTTTTTTCACCTTCAAAAGGAAGACTTTTTTGAATCTGCGAATACATCCCAAATTCAGAATAATTTATTGGCCCATCAAAATCAGTATAAATTGTTCCTGAAGAATTTAAGCTATATTCTCTAAATGAACCACCAACTTGTATTTCTGCCCAATCAATTAAATGGCTAAAATTATAGTTACCATCTGCATGGTAATATTTTGAAGCATCTTGAAATTTAGAACCTGTAGTCAAATTTGGGTCATTTATACTTCTATTAAATGCAGCTTGAAATTCTGGTGAACCTGGTAAATATCTGCCAGATTCTGCTTGAGCCCTAGCTGCAGCATGCGCTTGCGTATCAGTTGCCCCAGACAAAGTTGCTTGTACATAGGCGCCAGTATACTCACCAAACCAAGTATTGTCATCTTTCCAAGCTCTATTAATATTGATACCTGTAAAAACCATATCATAAGAATCACCTGCCTTATCACCAACCACATATCCTCTTACAAAAAAGTTGTCATTCTTAATTTCTAATTTATGTTGTTCTTGAAAGAAACCAGCAATATTATATCTGTTTGTTCCTTGATAAATTGTATTACCCGTACCTACTTTACCAACATACGAAAGCTCTAAACTATTATCCTCTATAGGTCTATAATATAAACCCCAATCAGCTTTTATGCTTTCAGCATTATAATTCGTAAGATCGCTTTCATTATAACCAGTTCTACTTACAACTTGAGATGGCACTAGAGCATTAGCTCCAGCAGGTAAAATACCCAAACCTTCAAGTGTAATCGCTACACCTTTAATATCTGTTGATACTTCATCACCATAAACGTTTATACCATCATAGTTTAAATCTGCTCTTGTTCCACCAGGAGTTGTTTTGTCAACTTCACTTGTTGCAGCCCAATCAGTACCCTTTAGGTAACCGAAATTTACTTTCGCCGCAAACTTATCACTGAATTTGTGTGCAGCTCTAATACCTACATCTGTATAAGCATTATCACCTGCAGCTTTTTGTGAAGTGATACCTCGTTTTATTGATACGCTAATGCCTTCGTAATCGAATGGGCTTTTGCTTCGCATGAATAAAATTCCATTAAAAGCGTTTGCTCCGTAAAGCGCTGAAGATGCTCCTGGTAATAATTCAACACTTAAAACATCTGTTTCGACCATACCTACTAGGTTACCAATAGGGAAATTTAAGGCTGGTGTAGAATTATCCATACCATCAACCAATTGCATAAAGCGCGTATTCGCAAATGATGCAAATCCTCTTGTGTTAACCGATTTAAAGGTTAAACTATTTGTATTAACATCTACACCTTTCAAATTCTCAAGTCCGCCATAGAAATCTGCAGCGGTGGTACTCTTAATTTCAGAGAGACCAATTCTTTCTACAGTTACTGGGGATTCAAAAACACGTTCAGGTGTTCTAGATGCTGATATTACTACTTCATCTAAAAACGTTTGTGACTCATTTAAAGAAATAGTCAATGTTAGATTATTACCAGTAATAGTCTCAGTAGCACTAGTGTAACCTATACTGGAAACTTCTATTTTAAAAGGCGGAACTTCTGAGGTAGCCAAATTAAAATTACCATCAAAATCAGTTACAGTTCCAATGGTCGTGCCAACAATTACAATATTGGCCCCGGGGATAGGCTCGTTGTTTTGATCAACAACATTACCATTGATATTGGTCTGGGAAAACCCAAATGTACCAATAGCCATCAATGCTATAAATAGAATTGCTTTCATTCTTAATTAAAGTTTAAAATTAGTTGGGGCTCAAGATACAGATTATTTTATGCGAAAAATAGTAATTTGAAAAAAATTATGCATGCATAGTATTATTATGATAATCATACACCTCATTAATTCACATATATGCAATAAAAAAGGGACATGAAATATTTCATGTCCCTCTGTATATAATTAGTTAAATCTTATTCTACCGTAACCGATTTTGCTAGGTTTCTTGGTTGATCTACATTACAACCCCTCATTACGGCAATATGGTAAGAAAGTAATTGTAATGGTATAGTAGTCAACAATGGGGTTAAACTTTCTAAAGTTTCAGGCACCTCAATTACATGATCGGCCAAATCTCTAACTTGCTCATCTCCTTCAGTAACAATAGCTATAATTTTACCTTTTCTAGATTTGATTTCCTGAATGTTACTTACTACCTTTTCATAATGACCCTTTTTGGTCGCAATTACGAAAACCGGCATATGCTCATCAATCAATGCTATTGGACCATGCTTCATTTCTGCCGCTGGATAACCTTCCGCATGAATGTAACTTATCTCTTTTAATTTAAGAGCACCTTCTAAGGCAACTGGAAAATTATAACCTCTTCCTAAATAAAGACAATTAGTTGAATCCTTATATACATCGGCAATAATTTCAATTAGTGTATTTGACTGCAATGCCTTTTCCACTTTACTAGGTATAGTTTCTAATTCAGTTAAATACTCGTGATACCTAGATTCTGAAAAAACACCTTTTGCTTTTGCCAATTTTAAGGCAATTAAAGTAAGTACAGTTATTTGCGTCGTAAAAGCTTTTGTAGAAGCAACGCCGATTTCAGGCCCAGCATGGGTGTATGCTCCTGCATCTGTTTCCCTAGCAATTGACGATCCTACAACGTTACAAACTCCGAAAACAAAAGCGCCTTTTGCTTTAGCAAGTTTGATTGCCGCTAATGTATCCGCTGTTTCACCTGATTGGGAAATAGCTATAAGAATATCTTTATCCGTAATTACAGGATTTCTGTATCTAAACTCTGAAGCATATTCAACTTCTACAGGAATTCTCGCTAAATCTTCAAAAATATATTCAGCAACTAAACCTGCATGCCACGAAGTACCGCACGCTACAATTATAATTCTATTCGCATTAAGGAATTTTTCCATATTCTGGTCAATTCCTGCCATTCTGATCAACCCTTGATTAGCTAGTAAACGCCCTCTATAAGTATCCTTAATCGCTCTAGGTTGTTCATAAATCTCCTTCAACATAAAATGGTCATAACCACCCTTTTCAATCTCCTCCAAATTCATTTGCAATTCTAAAATTCTAGGGTATGCAACTGAATCATCTTTAATTTTTCTAAGCTTTATCTCTTTGCCAAGCCTGATAATAGCCATTTCCTCATCTTCAAGATACACAGCATTATTTGTGAATTCAATAAAAGGAGAAGCATCTGATGCAATGAAAAATTCATTTTCACCAATACCAATTGCTAAAGGACTTCCTAACTTAGCCACTACGATTTCATCTGGCTTTTGTTTGTCAAATACGGCAATCGCATAAGCGCCGACAACTTGATTTAAAGCAATTTGTACCGCCTTACCTAATTTTACGTTTTCTGTTTTCTTAACTTCTTCAATAAGATTAACCAAAACCTCAGTATCAGTATCAGACTGAAAAATATACCCTCTTTTAGTTAATTCTTGCTTTATAGCTTCATAATTTTCGATGATACCATTATGAATAATTACTAATTCGCCAGAATTCGAATAATGTGGATGAGAATTTACATCATTAGGAACGCCATGTGTAGCCCAACGTGTATGACCAATACCTATACTTCCTTTTTGAGAAATACCCTCGGCCTTTTTCTTTAAATCTTCTACTTTACCCTTAGTTTTAGCAAGGTTTATCTGACCACCATCGAACAAAGCAATCCCCGCGCTATCGTATCCACGATATTCTAAACGCTGAAGACCTTTTATTATGATAGGGAAAGCATCCCTATAACCTATATAACCTACAATTCCACACATAATACTATTGTTTGATGTTTTTAAGCAAAATTAATTTCCACGAAATTATGTTAACGTGATTAGAAACCAACCTATTTAAGATGTATAACGTGATTATTCTTTAAAATGGTATGTTTATATTTAAAAATACCAAAATCTATGATTATTTATTATTTAATTGGCTTTTGTATAAAAAATTTCAAGCTTTAATCGCTTATCATAATTTGGGTCAGTAGCCTGAAGATTGCTGCCGTATATAACAGTGCCCAAGGGAGTTAAATTAGAGGTTGTAGCAATTCTTTTTTCGACGCCACCAACTTTAGCTTTATTAACATTCCAATTTTGAATATTTGTTGACAATGTTAAAGCCAGGGTTGCATTTGCAGAATCTCGAACTACCAAGTTATTGATGTGATCAGTTATTTTTACTGAATACTTAACACCTTTTCCATTCGATTTTTCTATTATACCGTCATAATTTAAATAGGTGCCAAACAACTCATTTACAGTAGCATCTGTTTGCTCTGTATTAGGGTTAATTAAAGGAAAATTATTTTCCGCATTATATAAATATAACCTTGGAGGATCTAACTCACTATCAATTAATTGTTCTCTGTCGATATAAAAGACGAGATTAGCTTCATTAATTACCCAATTCTCACTTCGTATTTGCTCAACAATATTCTCGCTTCCATTTTCTTCAAACAAATTAATTTCAGCATAGATACCAGGCCCACCTTTTAAATAAACTCTTGAAGCATTTTCTGTGTTATCTAAAGCCTGTATTATTTGAGGCCCATAATTTTCTGTAATAATGGTATTAACAGCGTTGCCCCTTACTGGACCATTTTGAACCTGAGATAAAAATGAAAAAACGAAATCCTTTTCTTTTATAACGTTCGGCTTGTCATCACTTGTATCAGCTAAAGTACCATTAGTATCATAACTCGTATAGCTATAAGTCATAGTAACATTCGAATCTTTTAGATCGAAAAGAAACATGATATCATTACCCATTTCATCCAAAATAGAAAAATGTAAACCTCTTATGAATTCGGTAAAGTTAGATTGACTCAACAACTCTGAACTTCCTTCTTTATCCAAAATAT
>CAXBIJ010000066.1:0-13401 GCA_963975675.1 uncultured Maribacter sp.
AGAAACCACGGCATTTATTATGTGAGATTGGTTGGGAGGTAAAGAAGTAAACCATGCCTTTTTCTCCACCCCACCCAAGCCGAAGAACTATGGTATAAGGCAAGTGTAACTCATAGACACTTCGTCGTTCTGGTTTCACCACGTCATCATTGGCAAATATGGGAAAGTCATCACTATTAGTGGCTTCTGGTCGAACTACAGAGTAATGTAAAACTGAATCTTTTACGGTCACTTTACATTCTGGCACAATAGGCCTTTCAGGGTCGCCTAATAACCCTGGATGTACCCATGGAAAATGTCCGAAATCAGTAAAATTCTCTACTTGTCTTGAGCTATCGCTTTTCCAGTTAAATGGTCCTGTATTTACCAATTTCCAATCATTATTTTCATATTCAGGAATATTAGGTAGGTCGTAAACCGGCTCTTTTAAGGCAACCCATACCAAACCAAATTTTTCTTGACAAAAATAACTTGGAGTTTTTGCTTTACTAGGAATTTCTGCTTCTGGATCTTGGGGAATCTTTACACAGGCTCCTTTTTTATCGAATTGCCAAGCGTGATATGGACAAACCAAGCAATCATCTTTTATCCATCCTAATGACAACGCAGTTCCTCTGTGGATACAGACATCACGCATGGCATGTACTTCACCATCAGATGTGCGCCAAACTACTACAGCTTCATCCAAAAGAAAAGTTCCAAAAGGGGAATCTGATTTAATTTCATCACTATAGCCAACGGGGTGCCAGCAAGCAAACAATTTTTCTGGGAATATGATTTTATCTTCAGTCATAAGTTTTAAAATTTACATCAACACTTGTTGATGTAAATATATTAATTTATAATTGATTAGCAAATTTTCTATAATTTCTCTCTAATTCGACAATTGTATATTTGTTCAAATGAAAAAAAGCAAAAAAAGGGAACGGTTTTTACAGGCAGTACTACAACTAATTCATGAAAAAGGCTTCAAAGCGACTACCATGCGTGACATTGCAGAAAAACTAAATTTTGATGTTGCTAATATTTACAATTATATTGATTCAAAACAATCTTTATTAGAGATATACCTTTTCAACATTCAAAACGAATTTCACGATTCTATTGACCTAATAGTACACTCGACCCATACACCGCAAGAAAAATTACGTCTATTTATCTGCTCCTATCTTCAAATTACTGCCAAAAGGCCCTTAGAACAAGCATTAATTGCCAATGAATGGCGTAATTTAAAAAACCCGAAACTTCAAGAATTTATTGACCGTAGAATAGATTATGAAAATAAATTAAAAACGATTATTAATGAAGGAGTAAACAAAGGTCAGTTTAGGGATATAGATGTGGATATTACCACGCATATAATTATGTCTGCCTTGCGTTCTCAATATATTAAATATATCGAACCAGAAACTTCAGTTAATACTTCAGAAATAGAAAAAGAGTTTTCTAATTTTATTCTCTTTGCTATCGTTAAAAATTAATGTCAAAATACATTATTAAATCGTTTGTGTCGCCTTTATCGATTTGACCTTAAGGCGTTTGAAAACTAATTAGGTGCTTTCGGACAATAAAAATGCATATTCGTCCTATTACTTTATTTGACTTTTTTAAATTAATTATTTTTAATAACCTTCAGAAGTCATTCTATATCAAATTCTCCCCACTTCTGATTTCCCCGACATCATTTAAAATTCCCCTAATAGCAAGAGCTTACAAGATCGTTAAGATTTAATTAATGTAGCATGGTTCCTATGCTTTTGCGATTCAGGATTGAATTATTGTATAACCCATTAAATTAAATAAATATGAAAACAAAGCGTAACACGAGTATGAAGTCAATTTTAAAATTGATTTTATTAACAACATGTATTGTATCGGTGGTTTCCTGTTCAACGGAAAGCATATCTGACCTGTCAGAAGGCGATTTGACCTCGGTTGAATTAAAGAGCGGTAAAAAGGTTGAACGCCCAATTTCCATTGTGCTTGAAGGTATCGATGATTTAGACGGAATAGGAGGTACTTTTAGTGGCCGTATGACACATCTAGGCAAAATTCATGGCACGGTGGGTGATGGCACTTTTTTACCCAATCCCGATGAGGTTGGAACTTTCATTTTCACATCAACAGAAGATGATGTGGTTATTGCCGCTAACGGCGATCAACTATTTTCGCGATCATCGCTGATTTTCGTACCAACATCTGCAAATAGCTTTACCTACACCGGTACTATTAGCTTTATAGGTGGAACTGGGAGGTTTGAAGGGGCTACAGGATCTATGCAAATTGACAACGGCGTATACACCCTCATTGGCCCAAATGATGTTGGTGGGTTCCAAGGGACCTACTCGCATACTGGGACTGGCACTATTATTTATTAATTATCACTATATCTAATAAATAAACACATTGAAAATAAAAAAACCCTGTTAATCATGCGATTAGCAGGGTTTTGGTTTTCCATGATATAAACTTCGTCGGGATGACAGGATTTGAACCTGCGACCACTCGACCCCCAGCCGAGTGCGCTACCGGACTGCGCTACATCCCGAATACGGATTGCAAAAATATAAAAGTAAACTAGATATACTTCTATCTTTTTCTTGAAAAACAAAAACTAGTCAAGGCTTACAATCCATTCATACATAAGCGCTGTCCAACCTTTTAAATATTGATTGTTAAGCGCTAACGAAAAACCATGACCGCCTTTTGGGAATATATGCATGGTAGCCGAAACTCCTTTACCTTTTAGGGCTTTATAAAAAAGTAAACTATTCTCTACGGGTACCGCATTATCATCAGTAGCATGAAGTAAAAATGTGGGTGGTGTATTGGTTGTTACCTGTTTCTCATTTGAAAAGTAGTCTTGTAATTTTTGAGTCGGATTTTTGCCTAACAAATTGGCTTTAGAGCCTTCATGAGTCATTGGCCCCATACTTATAACAGGATAGCCCAATACCATAAAATCTGGTCTCGCACTTTCGGTATCCGCAGCATCTATTGCATCATAAACCGGCTCCAGAAAATGCGTACCTAAGGTAGACGCAAGATGTCCGCCTGCAGAAAATCCAATAACACCTATTTTATCTTTAGTAATATTAAAATCTTTAGCATGATATCTTACTTTTCTTAAAGCCCTTTGCGCATCTATTAATGGTACATTTTGTTTATTTGTTTGAGATCTATCTGAGGGTAGTCTGTATTTTACCACAATCCCAGCAATGCCCTTTCCATTTAAATACTTTGCTATATCAGTTCCTTCCCAATCATAGGCAAGAATGCCATAACCACCTCCAGGGAAAATGAGCACTGCCTTTCCCGTAGCATTTTGCTTCGCAGGCAAAAACACTTCAATTGTAGGTTCTTGAACCTTGCTTATTATTAAAATACCTTCCTTTTTATGTATTTCCTTCTCATTGGAAACCAATTGATTCGGAATCTTACCTTTTGGCCATAACTTAATTATTGTGTCTTGTGCATTTATTTGACTTATAAAAATTAACGCAAGCAGAAGTATTTTGTATTTCATATTTCTAACCTTTTTTAATCACATGACCAGTTAAAATTGGCAATTGGGTCATTGGAAGCACCTTGCAAGTTATAATGCCACCACTCTGTTCTTGTAGACCAGAAACCATACTTTTCCATAGTTTCTTTTAATAACTTTCTGTTATCTAGTATTTCTTGAGGTAAATTAAAATTATCATGATAGGCACGCTTTCCGAAAAAATCAAAATCGGTTCCCATATCTAACTCTTCTCCATCTAAAGTAACCAAAGTAATATCTACTGCCCCACCTTTATTATGTATTGAGCCTTTTACAGGGTTAGCCACATATTGCGGATTAGGAACTAGCTTCCACATTTTGTATTGTACTGAATTCGGTCGATAGCAGTCATAAAACTTAATTTTTACTCCTACCTTTTTAAATTCTTCATTAGCGGTTATTAATGCTTTTGCCGTTTTTACTCTGGTATAACATTCAGCACAATCATAAACTTTCTCCTTTAGAAAATTATTATCTGTTGCGTATCTTAAATCATAAGCAAAGCTATCACTGTAATCTGCTAATCGTATAAATGTAGTATCGATGAGAGAAGCTAAAGGTGCAACCTCTTTTTTAGTTTCTATCTCAATATTAACTTCTTTTGGTAGTGAATCTGATGGAATTACGGCTTCTGTGGGAATACGGGTAATCTCTAATTGCTTAGAAGCTTCTTTACAAGAAAAATTAAATATGATTATAATGAGTACTACTAATTTTAAAAAAAAGCATGTTTTAAAATCTCTTGATAATATAGTAAGCCAACTTATTCTTTCTACCATTTTGTATTTCAACATCTTCTAAAATTCATATTAACTACCACTAGAATAATTACTACCTTACTTAGAATTATCTTTCTAGCAATTTAACCAAAAACAATGAACTACCGTATATCGTTATTATTGACCTTAGCTATTTTATCAAACTCATGTAAAGAGGAAAAAAGCGCATCAACCGAGGCAGAAAAGCCAACTGAATCTCCATGGTTGTTAGGTTTTGAAAAAACCAAAACCAATCCAATAATGCAAGCAGATTCTACCTATCTCTTCTTAGACCCTATTTCAAAAAAGGAGGTGCAATGGCAAAAAGCCGATGTTTTTAATCCTGGGGCAATCGTAAAAAACGATACTGTATTTCTATTATTTAGGGCAGAGGATAATCCTGATGCTATTTTAGGGGGAAGGACTTCTCGTATCGGATTAGCTTATAGTACAAACGGGATTGACTTCACAAAATATCCTGAACCTGTACTTTTCCCAGATAATGATGAATTTGCGCAATGGGACCAACCTGGTGGAATTGAAGACCCTCGTATTGTGGAAACACCTGATGGCACCTATATCATGCTATACACAAGTTGGAATAAAGATGTTGCACGTCTATCAAGTGCGACTTCAAAAAACTTGAAAAATTGGACCAAACAAGGGCCAGTTTTTGAAAATGCAAACAATGGTAAATTTTTAAATGAATGGAGTAAATCGGGCTCCATAGTTACTGAACTGGTACATGGTAGATTAATCGCTAAAAAAATAAATGGGAAATATTTGATGTATTGGGGTGAGCTTTTTGTTAATCTCGCGACTTCAATAAATGGTGTTGATTGGGAGCCCTCATTAACTGATAAGGGTGAATTACTGCATAGTTTTAAACCGACTTTGAATGATTTTGATAGCCATTTAACCGAACCAGGACCACCTGCCCTATTTACAGAAGCGGGTATTCTTTTATTATACAACGGAAAAAACTTAAGTGGTGAAGGCGCAACCGATAAATATCCTGAAGGCACCTATTGTGGAGGCCAAGTTTTATTCGATAAAAATGACCCAACCAAGATGATAGAAAGACTAGATGCTCCCTTTATCTGCCCAAGCTTACCTCACGAAATAAGTGGTCAATATAAGGCCGGTACTACCTTCATTGAAGGCTTGGTCTATTTTAAAGATAAATGGTTTCTATATTATGGAACAGCAGATTCTATGGTGGGGTTGGCAGTTAAAGAGTGAATTTTAAATATCTACTAAAGTCTTTAAATATTTCATGAAGCAATTTAAAATTTTAAGCATTCTTATTTTATTATCAATACTAATTTCATGTGTTGAAAAAGTAAAAGAAAAAAGCTCGAAGCCGGCAATTAAAAAACCAAATGTAATTCTGATTCTTGCTGATGACCAAGGTTGGGGTGATTTAAGTAGCAGCGGAAACACCAATTTAAATACACCCCACATTGACTCTTTAAAATCTAATGGAGCATCTTTTGAAAATTTCTATGTGCAGCCTGTTTGCTCACCCACAAGAGCCGAATTATTAACCGGTAGGTATTTTACCCGTATGGGTGTTTATAAAACCTCATCTGGAGGTGAACGATTTAATCTAAATGAAACTACCATTGCTGAACTTCTTAAAAACGAAGGCTATCATACTGCGGCATTTGGTAAATGGCATAATGGTATGCAACCTCCCTACCACCCAAATTCACGAGGGTTTGAACAGTTTTATGGTTTCGCTTCTGGCCATTGGGGTAATTACTTTAGTCCCATGTTAGAAAATAACGGGGAAATTGTAAAGGGGAATGGTTTTTTAGTAGATGACCTTACGGATAAAGGACTGGATTTTATAGAAAAGAATGCTAGTGAATCATTCTTTCTCTACCTGCCCTATAATACCCCTCATAGCCCAATGCAAGTGCCTGATACATATTGGGATAGAATGAAACACAAGTCCTTAGAATTACTTTCTGAAGCTGATGTAGAGGAGGATTTACAATTTACAAAAGCCGCATTGGCCATGGTCGAAAATATAGACGATAATGTTGGCCGAGTTATCGATAAAATTAAAAAGCTAGGTTTAGATGAAGATACCATCATTATTTATCTTTCTGATAACGGACCAAACGCTTATCGATGGAATGACGGTATGAGAGGAAAAAAAGGAAGTGTAGATGAAGGTGGTGTTCGTACCCCATTCTATATTCAATGGGCGAAACATATCGAAAAAGGAATTAACCTTACCGAAATAGCAAGTGGTCTCGATATTTTACCTACCCTTTGCGGTTTACTATCAATACCTATTAAAACCGAAAAAACAATTGATGGTGAAGATTTGAGCCCATTACTATTAGGAAATGCTGTAAGTATTAAAGACCGTTTTATCTATAATCATTGGAATGGTAAAACAAGTGTAAGAAGTCAGCAATTTAGATTAGATGAAGAAAATAGACTTTATGATATTACTGAGGATCGTGGTCAAAAATTTGATGTTTCAAATAAATATCCGCAAATCACTGATTCACTAATTTCTGCAAAGAATACATGGGAAAAAGAGACCATTAAAATAACCAAAGAAAACGATAAACGCGCTTTCACATTAGGTTATTCAAAAGCATTATATACTCAGCTCCCTCCCAGAGATGGTGAAGCCCATGGAAATATTAAACGAAGTAATCAATGGCCTAATGACTCATTTTTCACCAATTGGAAATCAGTAAATGATTCTATTACCTGGAATGTAGAGATACTTGAAGATGGTCGATTTCAGGTAGAATTGTACTATACGTGCCCAAAAATAGATTTAGGGTCAATTGTTGAGCTAAGTTTTAATAATAGTAAAATAGCTAAAAAAATTACAGAACCCCATGACCCCGTATTAATTGGAATGAACGAGGATAGAGTTCCAAGAATGGAATCTTATGTAAAAGAATTTAAACCACTTAATTTAGGTGTTATAACCCTCAAGAAAAGTAGTGGCAAACTCACACTCAAAGCTTTAGAAATAGAAGGAAGCCAAGTTGGTGACTTTAGGCTATTACAGTTTAAACGGATAGAATAAAAAAAGCCCCTACTTCAAACATGAAATAGGGGCCAATGGTTGGTAATTGGTTTTATTTTTCTAATTGACTTAGATAATCTAAGCTTTTAGGTACTTGTGAAACAACATTAGAAGATTCATCTTCAATAAACATATATTCGATACCAAGCTTTTTAGCTTCGGCAACAATACTTGAAATATCAACTTGACCTGTACCCAATACAACATTAGTATCATCTTCTTCATGGCCAGTATTATTTCCTACCACATCTTTGTGCATATCTTTTAAATGTAGTAAGACAAACTTCTTAGGATATTTTTTCATTAATGCCAACGGATCTGCACCACCATGTTGTGCCCAAAACACATCCAATTCAAAAGAAAAATTTTTCGCGTTTTCAGCCATATAATCGAACAAAGTACCGTTCTTATAAGGTCTAAATTCATACCCATGTGGGTGATATGCCAATATAAGTCCGTTTTCTTTTAACACTTTACCGGCCTTATTAAAGACAGAGGTCGCATGCTTTGTCTCTTCTAAATCCCACTTGTTATCGTCATGAGGTACCCAAGCACACATTACATAAGTAGCACCAAAATCTTTAGCGTTTTTAATAACTTTTGCGATATCATTTTCCAAATCACCAAATGCTGCACCAACACTTACCATTTCTAAATTATTCTTGACAAGCAGTGCCTTAAAATCATTTAGTGGTAAATCATAGGTACCTCCGCCTTCAATTTTTGTAATTCCCCATTCATTAATTAATCCTAATGTATTTGAAACATCAACTTTGAACTGATCACGCAGGCTATATAATTGCAAGCCAACTTCTTGTGCCTGTGCTAGAAAACCGCCACCTAAAAGCATAGTGGCTATGATAACTTTTTTCATTTTCTTTCTTTTAACTAAGTAAGTAAATTGCCGTTTTCATCCCATTCTGCAATGACATTTCTTTGGCTCTGATCCACACACTTTGCTATCCATGCTGGGTCATATGCTACACCGTGCTGATCTAAAACATCTTGCGGAACGCCATCCCATACATTTGGCGAATTACCTTTATAACCTAGGTCTGCTATTCCTACCTCAGAGGTATAATAACCAGTAACCGTTAGACCACGCATCATATAGAAAAATTGTATTTCCAACGGCTGTTTCTCTAAAGGAATTTCTGCATCGTGCCAACATATTTCATCACAAATCTGTTTTTTCTGTTCTAATGTCGCCGACTTAAACTCTGTGCCGAATTCTGTATTACTCTTATGATCCAACCACATTAAACCTCCTAACAGCGTCGGGGCCATTTCAGGAATATCTTTTCCCATAAACTCTACTAATTCAGGAACACCCGCTTCAATAGGTCCGCCATGAGGCTCTTTTGGAGGGAGAATAACTACTGCTAAAGATGCAATAGTCTCCATCTCATGTTCATTGAATAATTGTTCTGCATTTAGTTTCTCTATGCGCTCTAATTCTTCTGGTGTTCTTCCAAAATATTTATCACTTCCAGTGATAATAGCTTCATCGATAGATTCAGCATTTTCTGTTTTACAGGAGTTGAATACTAGACCTGTACCAGCAGCTGCTCCACCAAGTATTAAAGTTTGTAAACTCTTTCTTCTATCCATCTTCTAAATATTTTGTGCCTTTAGTTGTTCAATGATATAATCAGATGCTCTCCATGAAAGCGCCATAATTGTCCAAGTACAATTCTTATCTGCTTGTGAAACAAAAACACCTGCATCTACGATAAAAACATTATCAACATCATGCAGCTGCTGAAACTTATTTGTAACTGAAGTTTTAGGGTCATTTCCCATTCTGGTAGTACCTACTTCATGAATAATTTGACCTGGGGCTAAAAGACCATAATCTTGATCCTTTCCAGGTTTTTCACTTAAGGGTATACCCCCCATATTATGAATCAATTCTTCAAAAGTATCCTGCATATGCTTAGCTTGGTTTATCTCAAATTCAGAATGCTTATAATTGAATTTTAAGACAGGAATACCAAATTTATCAACTGTTGTTGGGTCAATTTCACAATAGTTTTCTTTAAAGGCAATAGCCTCTCCACGACCCCCAAAACCAATTACAGAGCCATAGTACTTTTTAACATCGTCACGTAGACTATCACCATAACCTCCAGATTTAAGCCCGAAATATTTGTTCATTCCGTTTGGATCAAAGCCGAAACCATAATTAGGCTGACTCATACCGCCCCAAACTTCGATGTGATAACCTCTTGGAAAATTGAGCTTAGAATTGTCTCCCCACCATGGTGAATATACATGCATCCCACCTGTGCCATCTTCATTATAAGATGTCTTTCTATTCATTAAATCAGGAATTATGCCCGCTGCACTTGCCCCTGTAGAATCATGAAGATATTTACCAACGACATTACTACTATTACCCAATCCATTAGGATGTTGCTTGCTTTTTGAATTCAATAAAATTCGAGCCGAACTACATGCCGATGCAGCCAACACAACTACTTTAGCTTTAAGCTTATATTCCTTTCTATCGTCTTTACTGATATAGGATACGCCTGTTGCTTTCCCCTCTTCATTGGTCGTAATTTCACGAACCATTGAATTAACGAAAATCTTAACTTTTCCGCCACTTTTTTGTGCTGGGAATATTAAACAACTTCCTGCTGAAAAATCAGCATACACAGAGCATGAACGAGAACATTGCCCACAGTAAAAACATACTCCACGATCATTATTAATTCTTTTAGTTAGCATTGAAAGTCTACCTGGTATTACAGGAATATTAGATTTCTTTGCTCCATTGATATAGAACAATTCATGCAATCTCGGTTTCGGAGGAGGAAGAAAAAAACCGTCAGGATCATTCTCACGACCTTCATTGGTACCAAAAACACCAATAAGTTTATCTAATTTATCATAGTAAGGTTTAACATCCTCATATCCGATAGGCCAATCATCACCATGACCATCACGAGTTTTACCTTTAAAATCTTTCGGTCCAAATCGCAAAGAAATTCGACCCCAGTGGTTTGTTCGCCCGCCCAACATTCTTGCTCTCCACCATTTAAACTCGGTACCTTCTTCATGTGTGTATGGCTCTCCTTCAACTTCCCAGTCACCCCAAGACATATCCCATTCACCAAAAGCACGATCCGTTCCTGCTCCTCTACGAGGAGAATCATATGGCTGCTTTAATTGAGTCATGGTTTTCGGGTCTGCGGGGTCAAAATATGGACCCGCCTCTACTACAGCTACATTTAGACCAGCGTCTGCCAACTGTTTTGTGGCCATACCGCCACCAGCGCCAGAACCAACAATAATCACATCATAGATTTCAGAGGATTCTTTTATCTGCATAATTTTGAATTAGTTATTGAATACAATTTAGATATTAAATCAAAAAATAATACTTGTTTTTAGCTGAATGACCTTAATCATTGGATGGGCGTATAGATTTTCAGGTCATTCGTTTATTTTACCCACCATTTTCATTCACTCGTAAATGTAGATGCAGGCAAACCTACCTCATTATATAAATTACCAATATCAGTACTTTTCCATGCATATCGAACAGCTTTAGGACTTTTAACCTCTTTTGAACTGACTACTACAACACCATTTTTCAGTTTTGCCTTTGCTGCAAACCACTCCCCTTTTTCATTCGATATCTCAAATAATTCTATATTTTTCCCGTCACTTTTTAATCCTTCATCGTGACTAAATTTAACTTGAATTTGATTCCCTATTATTTCAGCAGAATCGAACAACGGACCATAAACTTCTTGATCTTGTAACATATTATACTGTTGTTTCAGGGCAATATTTGCCAATCGCAAACCAACATCTTGTTTGTTTTGTGGATGTATGTCTTCGACCGTACAAATATCACTAGTCATTGCCATTCCTGTATTCTTTAACGATAAAGTTCTGCGTTGTTGATCACGAACTATACCACCCTCGAACTCTCTACCATATTTAAACGGTGCAATTTGCACGTAGTAAAATGGAAAATCATTATTCCACTCAGCACGCCAAGAAGTAATCATTTCAGTAAAAATCTGTTCGTAAGATTCTGCGTTGGCCGTGTTTGATTCTCCTTGATACCATAATACTCCTCCAATTTTAAAATTGGTCAGAGGTGCAATCATGGCATTATATAATGTGGATTTCTCAATCGTCACCCATGGATTTGGTTGAATTAAATCATGTGCAGTAACCAATTCTGGGTGTGCTTCAAAAACAGATTCTGGTGTCCATACTTCAGCACAAGAAGCGCCCCAAGAGGAATCGACTAACCCAATAGGTATGTTCAATTCTGCCTGAACTTTTCTGGCAAAGAAATAAGCAACAGCACTAAAACTAGGCATAGTTTCAGTTGAGCAAGTTTCCCAAGTTCCTATAACATTATCTAACGGATAATCTGATGTACGTTTCTCAACAGTGAACAACCGAATCTTTGGATGGTTGGCATTTTCAATTTCAAACTCCTTATTATCAATTTTGCTATTTGCACTCCATTCCATATTGCTCTGCCCAGAACATAGCCATACTTCACCAATTAAAACATCGCTCAAAACGATTTCATTATTCTTTCCAATAAATCGTATGGTGTAAGGGCCTCCTGCTTTTGGAGTGGCTACCTGAATATTCCATTTCGCATCATTACCAGTTTTAACTAGAACCGTCTCATCATTCCAACTTGTGTAAATTGAAAATTCCTCACTCGGTCCTGCCCATCCGTAAAGTGAAATATCAGATTCCCTTTGCAAGACCATTTCATTCGAAAAGATATTAGGTAATGTAATTTCTGCCTTAACAATAGTAACTGCGAATAGACACAAGAAAAATAAGCTTAAACGTAATTTCATGAAATTATTAATAAAATTGATTTAAATATACCGAAATATGAATCATTTTGACAATTTCGTAAACATTTACTCTTAATTTTAAATGATTACCTATATTAACTCTTGTAAAATTGATATACTTAAAAACCCAATACCATGTCAAATTTCTCTGAACCTATTAAAAGACGGAATTTCATTAAAGCTGCATCAGCATCATTATTACTCACATCATTAAGCTCTTATGGATTCGAATTTTTCGAAAATGAAAAACCTAAAAAAGTTGGTCTCATAGGCACTGGATGGTATGGTACTAGCGATTTAATGCGATTAATTCAGGTAGCTAATGTTGAAGTTGTTTCTCTATGTGACGTGGATTCAAATTTTTTGAAAGAAACAGCTCTTCTGGTTTCGCAACGTCAAAAAAATGGTAAGAAGCCAAAGTTGTTTTCTGATTACAGAGACATGTTGAAAAATGATAATTTAGATATTGTTCTAATCGGCACTCCTGATCATTGGCATGCGTTAACATGTATTGCGGCTCTAAAATCTGGTGCACACGTTTATGTACAAAAACCAATAAGTGTTGATATCATAGAAGGTGAAGCCATGGTTGCTGCAGCTCGTAAATATAATAGAACTGTTCAAGTAGGCACACAACGAAAAAGCACGCCACATTTAATTGATGTAAAAAAACAAATTATAGATACCGGATTGTTAGGAACTATTGGACATGTTGATATGGCTTGCTATTATCATATGCGCGCAAATGATAATCCTCCTTTACAAGAAATTCCTGATTTTTTGGATTATGAAATGTGGACAGGTCCAGCACCTATGAGGCCTTATGATGGACTACCACATCGAAGATGGTGGCGAACTTTTAGAGAATATGGAAACGGAATAACTGGTGATATGTGTGTACACATGCTAGATACCGTTCGGTGGATGCTAGATTTAGGCTGGCCAAAACGGATAAGTTCTGAAGGTGGTATTTTTGTGCAGAAAGATGGAAAATCAAATATATCAGATACTCAATTTGCAGTATTTGAATATGATGACCTTAATTGCAATTGGCAACATAGAACATGGGGCAACCCAGCCGATCCGGATTACCCTTGGTCGTTTAAAATTTATGGTACTAATGGAGTTTTGAAAGGAGATGTTATGAAAGCAGAATTTATACCTCTTGACGGCGGTGAAACAATTCGC
>CAXBIJ010000067.1:0-13364 GCA_963975675.1 uncultured Maribacter sp.
AATATATATTCTAAACAAGATAATCATGAAGGGGCAGTAGAACTTTTACAAAGAGCCTTAAGTATAACTACCAATAGCTTTGATATTTACAGCCTTCTAGGTATGGAGTATTTATTTATGGATAACTTCAAACAGGCCAAAGAGAGTTTTATGAAATGTGTGGAGTTCGATGAAGAAGATTACTCTTCGCTATATAATGTAATTTACTGTTTTGAGTTTTTAGAAGATTACGATGGCGCTATCATTTACTTAAACAAATACTTAGAAAATAATCCGTATTGTGAAGTCGCCTGGCACCAATTAGGTAAGCAGTATTTCTATAAAGAAATGTATACTGAGGCATTATCAGCTTATGATTTCGCCATTATTTCTGATGATTCATTTATAGGCGCTTATTTTGAAAAAGGAAAAGTTCTTGAAAAATTAGGTCGACATAAAGAAGCAATAGAAAACTACGAGACAACCATTTCAATAGAAGACCCAACATCTCATGCATTTCTTAGAATTGGTAAATGTTATGAAAAACTGAAAGATACCGAAATGGCAAAATACTATTTCTATCAAACGGTTCATGAAGATCCTCTTTTGGATAAAGGTTGGTTAGCAATAACAAATTTGTACTTCAACATTAAAGACTACGAAAAAGCAGTTTACTATATTAACAAAGCTCTAAATATAGACGGTGAAAACCCTTCATATTGGAAAAAATGCGCTCAGATAAATACAGCTTTAAAAAATTTCGATCAAGCAGATTTCGCATTTAAACAGGCTGTAGATTTAGGTAATTATGAATTGGATACTTGGTTGAAATGGGCTGATGTTGTTCACACAAACGGAGAAACTATTGCTGCCGTACAAATCTTATCTCAGGGAAGAGAATTTTATCCTGAAAGCCTTAAATTGTTGTACAAATCTGTAGGATACCAACTTATAGCTCAAGATTTGATAAATGCAAGAATAACCTTTATGGATGCATTAAAACTAGATAAAAATCAAAAAAAATTACATCTTTTCACAGATAAATTTCCTGAATTTGGCAATTCTGCCTGGACCAAAGAAATTGTAAACAAATACAATAAAGCCTCGTAGAAAAGGTTCTAAATTTCATGGAGAATAGAAAACTAGTGCATTATATTTTTATCACTTTAAAAGGTATGGCAATGGGTATTGCCGAATTAGTACCTGGCGTATCTGGTGGCACCATAGCTTTTGTAACCGGCATTTACGAAGAATTTATTACCTCTATCAATAATGTCAACCTGAGCACCTTAAAGGTTTTAAAGGAAGATGGTTTTGCAATGTTTTGGAAAAAACTGAACGGTAATTTTCTACTAGCCCTGTTGGTTGGTATGATGATTAGCATCTTCTCTTTGTCGAAAGTGATTGCCTGGCTTTTAGAAGAACATCCAATTCCTACTTGGGCATTCTTTTTTGGATTAGTTTTAGCGAGCGTAATTTTTGTTGCTAAATCAATAAACAAATGGAATTTTTTAGCACTTTTTCTATTTATTATTGGTTCGGCAAGTGCATTTTATATAACCACTTTACCTCCATCTACAAGTTCAGGAAGCCTACCGTTTATTTTCTTTTCTGGTGCAATAGCTATTTGTGCAATGGTATTACCTGGAATATCGGGCTCATTTATTTTAGTGTTATTAGGCTCATACAAAACTGTATTAGAAGCCGTAAATGATAAAGAAATTAGCATAATAGCGACTTTCGCCTTTGGAGCTGTGTTTGGCCTATTGAGCTTTGCAAGAATTTTAAAATGGATGTTTACCAATTACAAAGATGCCACACTTGCAATTTTAACCGGGTTTATATTAGGCTCATTAAATAAAATATGGCCTTGGAAAAATGTAATTGAGATAATTCAAATTGGTAAAAAAGAAATTATTATTGACGAAAATATCTCTCCGCTAGCTTTTTCAGGAGATAATCAATTAACCTTTGCCATTGTTGCTGCTATCATCGGTTTTTCTCTTATTTTTATATTAGAAAAATCCGCTTCAAAGAAGTAAGCGCACACCTCATGAACGAACCCCGAACCTTAACCGATAAATTTTTCTTGGTCATTAAGGGACTATGTATGGGTACTGCAAATAAAGTACCTGGTGTTTCGGGTGGTATTGTAGCTTTTGTCGGTGGTTTCTACGAAGAATTCATTTATTCACTTCAAAAAATAAATGTTAAAGCTTTTAAACTACTTATAAGCGGTAGGTTTAAAAGTTTCTATCGCTATGTTAATGGTTCCTTTTTATCCCTACTTATTTTCGGAATGCTGGTTAGCTATTTCAGCATATCTAAAATTCTAGATTATTTTTTAGTAAAAAAAGAACTGTTTGTTTGGGCCTCCTTTTTCGGAATGATTTTAGGATCAATCTATTATATCGGAAAAGATTTTGATTATTGGAAAAAGAAAACATTTACAGCAGCCATATTAGGGCTGAGTATCGGGGTGGCAATTAGTTTTCTTAGCCCAGCAAAAGAAAACGACAATCTATTATTCATTTTCCTTTGTGGAATGATTAGTGTATCTGGCATGACCTTACCTGGGCTTTCTGGGTCATTTATTCTTATACTCTTAGGTAATTATGTGCTGTTATTGGTTGATTCTGTAAACGCCTTATTTGATACATTTTCAGAATTAATTGTTGGCGATTTTAGCTTCACGACCAATACAGAACGTCTTCATACACTTAAGATTTTAGTTGTATTCACGTTAGGTTCTGCCACTGGTCTTGTTACTTTATCACATGTATTAACCTATGTTCTAAAACATTTTAAACATGTAACTACTGCAACCATTTTAGGTTTTATAACTGGTTCATTAGGTGTTGTTTGGCCATGGAAAAAAACTATTTATAAAACCGGACTTGATGGAGAAATCATATTCGACACAAACAGAAAGCAAATAATAATGAACTATGAGCGATTTTTGCCAGACATGACCACCGTAGAAAATTGGATAGCTATTTTCTTTATTATTTTTGGAATTAGTATTTTACTACTTTTAGATTGGTATGGAAAAAATAGAACAACAGAAAGTTAACTTTGGCTTAGTAGGAAAGGATATTTCCTATTCATTTTCGAAAGGATATTTCAAAAAAAAATTTGAAGCACTAGGTTTGTCTAATCACGCTTACAATAATTTTGACCTACAATCAATATCCGAATTCCCAAACATTTTCAAAAACACTTCGAACATTCAAGGCATTAATGTCACCATACCCTACAAAGAGGAGGTAATACAATTTCTAGATGATATCGATGTGGCCGCAAAAAAAATAGGTGCCGTCAATACCATAAAATTTAGTGAAAATGGTATGATTGGATACAACACCGACACCTACGGATTTCAAAAATCAATAGAACCTTATTTAAAAAATCATCACAAAAAAGCATTAATTCTGGGTACTGGTGGAGCTTCTAAAGCAATTGCATTTGTATTAGAAGAACTTGGTATTACTTTCTCTTTTGTTTCTAGAAGTGGTAAAAACAATGGTTTCAAATATCAGGATATAACGGATGATATTATTAGTGAACATACTTTAATAATCAATTGTTCACCTGTAGGTACTTTTCCAAATGTTGAAGAAAAACCAGCTATCCCATATAATTCGATAGGTAAAAAACATCTTCTTTTCGACCTAATTTACAATCCTGCTGAGACCGCTTTTTTAGCTAAGGGAAAAGCAAACGGCGCAATGATTTGTAACGGACATAAAATGTTAGAATTTCAAGCCGAAAAATCATGGTCTATTTGGAACCAATAATTCGAATTCACTACAATTTATAAAGTTATTATTGCTGTAAATACTGCGATTCACTCAAATAACTCATTTAAAACAAAACTAAAAAGAACCTGCAATACTTTGCAATTCTAGGGGTTGTTACTATCTTGTAAACATATAATTTAGGATTATGTCTGAGGATAAAGAGCAAAAAACACCAGAAAGTTCATTTGAGCAAAAAGCTGAAACAAAAATCACTGAAAACATAGTGGAAAATACTGTTGAACAAAATGAAGTTCCGATTGAAACAACACCAGAAGAATCAACTGAGGAGATTGTTGAAGCTAAGGTAGAAACTGATGTTTTAGAAGAAATAGATGACTCTAATGCAGAGGATGCTGAAGATACCGATACGGTAAAACGACATGATATACCCATGCCTGATTATCATGAGATGAGCATGGAGAATCTTGTAGGTGAATTACAACGTTTAGTAAAAAATGAAAAGGTTCAAGCTATTAGAAAACATGTTGACACTATAAAAGACGAGTTTAATCAAAAGTTCGATGAGTTTTTAGAAGAGAAAAAAGAGGAATTTATTTCTAACGGTGGTAATGAAATAGATTTCAGATATAATTCGGTCGATAAGAGACAATTTAACGAAGTATATAATGAATATCGCGAAAAACGAAATCAACATTATAAAAGCTTAGAAAAAAGCCACAAAGAAAACCTAGCGTATCGTTTAGACTTAATTGAGCAATTGAAAGCTTTGGTAAATGTTGAAGAAGATATAAATACTACCTATAACAACTTTAAAGATATACAGGCCAAATGGCGACATGCAGGACCAATACCTAAAGCAGACTATAATAATGTATGGAAAACATATCACCACCATATCGAAATTTTCTACGATTTTTTAAATATAAATAGGGAATTACGAGACCTAGATTTTAAACATAATCTAGAGGAAAAAGGTAAGATTGTTGCTAGAGCTGAAGAACTTGCTCAAGAACCAGATTTAAACCGTGCTTTTAGGGAATTGCAAGTATTACATAAAATTTGGAAAGAAGATTTGGGCCCTGTAGGCAAAGACCATAGAGAGGATGTATGGAATAGATTTAGTGCCGCAACAAAAATCATTCACGAAAGAAGACAAGATTATTTTAAAAATCTTGACAAAATAAAAGATGAAAATTTAGAACGTAAAAATGCTATAATTGAAGAAATAAAAGGTATTTCAGAAAAAGTATCTACTAACCATGGTACATTACAGCAGCAAATTAAAAAGATTGAAGAATTACGAGAAGCATTTTTTAAAGCAGGCCAAGTACCCCAAAAAGTAAATTCGAAAACTTGGAATTCTTTTAAAGGGGCGGTACGTAAGTTTAATCACAATAAAAATGCGTTTTACAAGAACCTTAAAAAAGACCAACAAGATAATTTAGACAAAAAAAGAGCTTTGTTAGACGTTGCTATTTCACTTAAAGAGAGTGAAGATTGGGATGCTGCTACATCAGAAATGAAGCGCATACAGGGTGAATGGAAGAAAATTGGACACGTTCCTCGTAAGTACTCAGATAAATTATGGAAAGACTTTAAGAATGCCTGTAACTATTATTTCGATAGATTAAATGCACTAAAAAATGATGCATTTAAAGAAGAAGAGGATAATTACAAACAGAAAGATGCTTGTATTGAACGTCTTAAGAGTTTTGAATTAAGTGGTAAGCAAGAGAAAGACCTAGCTTCAATAAAAGAATTTACTGAGGAATGGAAAACCTATGGTAGAGTGCCTTTCAAAAAGAAAAACATAAATCAAAAGTTTGATAAAATTATTGATGCCTTATTCCTAAAAATGGGAGTTAGCAAGCAAGAATCTGAACTCTTGAAATATGGAAATAAAATTCAGCAACTTTCTAATGATGATAATCAAGAGCGAGCGATACAAAACGAGCGTGCTTTCATTAGAAAAAAGATTGATGAGAGTAAGACTGAAATTAGACAATTAGAGAACAACCTAGAATTTTTCTCGAATGCATCAGAGAATAATCCATTAGTACAAGATGTAATCAAAAGAGTAAATCAGCATAAAGAATCTTTAGATGCATGGAAAGGTAAATTGAAAAAATTGAACATATTAAAGAATAATTTGAATAAAGAGGTTGAAGAAACTGAAAACTCGAGCGAAGAAGAATAGCTAAGTTTAATGCAATAAAATGCAAAGGTCTTTAGAAATGTTACGTCATTATAAAGGCGAATAATAATATATGAATCATTTAATATTAATTTTTATAATTCAATTTGCAAATTGGAATACAGAAATTAATTCATCAACCTATTTAGAGCCAATCTCTCAAAAAGAAGAACTTAAAAAGGAAGCCTATTTAATACTAAACGCTAAATGCAATTTTTGTCATACACAAAAGAAAAATAGGGTGATTTTCACTTTAGAAAACATGGATAGCTTATCGACTTCTATAGAACTTCAAGTGTTCATAAATAAGAAAATGCCAAAAGGTAGAAAAAACAAGCTTACCTTGGTAGATGAAGCCAAATTGAAGCGTTGGATTGAATCTTTGAAAATTCCATAAAAAAAGCCTCTACAAAATTATGTAGAGGCTTTTTTATACCAATATTAAAACTATTTCGCTACGTTGACTGCTCTAGTTTCACGTATTACAGTTACTTTAACTTGACCTGGATAAGTCATATCTGTTTGTATTTTCTGTGAGATTTCAAATGATAATTGTGCTGCTCTATCATCAGTTACCTTTTCACTCTCCACAATAACACGAAGCTCTCTACCCGCTTGTATAGCGTAAGCCTTCTGTACACCACTAAATCCAAAAGCAACCTCTTCTAGATCCTTTAAACGTTGAATGTAAGAATCTAAAACCTGTCTTCTTGCCCCTGGTCTTGCGCCACTTATAGCATCACAAACCTGAACAATTGGTGCAATTAAGGTTTTCATTTCAATCTCATCATGGTGAGCACCTATTGCATTACAGACTTCCTCTTTTTCTCCAAATTTCTCAGCCCATTGCATTCCTAAGATGGCATGCGGTGTTTCTACTTCATTTTCAGTATTTGGCACTTTTCCAATATCATGTAAAAGACCTGCACGTTTAGCTATCTTAGGATTAAGTCCTAATTCAGCAGCCATAACCCCACAAAGTTTCGCTACCTCTCTTGAGTGTTGTAAGAGATTTTGTCCGTATGATGATCTATACTTCATTCTTCCAACCGCACGTATCAATTCTGGGTGTAAACCATGAATTCCTAAATCTATTACTGTGCGTTTACCTATTTCAACAATTTCAGCTTCTATTTGCTTTTCTGTCTTCTTAACAATTTCTTCAATTCTCGCTGGGTGAATTCTTCCGTCAGTAACCAATTTATGAAGTGATAATCTAGCTACCTCTCTTCTAACAGAATCAAAACAAGAAAGTATAATTGCTTCTGGCGTATCATCTACTATAATCTCAACACCTGTAGCAGCTTCTAATGCTCTAATGTTTCTACCTTCTCTACCTATAATTCGTCCCTTTACATCGTCAGATTCAATATTAAACACAGAAACACAATTTTCAACAGCTTCCTCAGTTCCTATTCGTTGTATTGTATTGATGATTATTTTACGCGCCTCTTGGTGTGCGGTTAATTTAGATTCTTCTACCGTTGCCTGAATGTAAGCCATAGCATCAGACTTTGCGGTTTCCTTTAAGCTCTCTACCAATTGGCTCTTCGCATCGTCAGCAGATAATCCAGAAATTACTTCTAATTGCTGAATTTGACTCTTATGCATTTTATCTAATTCTTCATGGCGCTTTTCGAACAATTCTCTTTTTTGTTCTACTTCTTTTAATTTACCATCTAATGAAGAATTGATTTGCTTGTTTCTGGCAAGCTCACTACTCACTTGAGATTCTTTATCTCTTGTGCGTTTCTCTGCTTCATTTATTTTTCTATCCTTGCCATTAATAACTTTTTCATGCTCAGCTTTTAATTCTAAAAACTTCTCTTTTGCTTGTAAGATTTTTTCTTTCTTGATACTCTCCCCTTCAGCATTGGCATCTTTTAATATGCGTTCAGCATCTTTCTTTGCGTTTATTATGGTTTTAGAGGCTTTCCCTTTTTCCAAAAATTTTGCTATTGCAAAACCGATTGCCAGCCCAACTATTGCGGCAATAATTATCATTGTACTATCCATAGTGTAATTTATTAATAAAAAAAGCCCACATTGGAGAAGTTTTGATCAAACTCCGGTAAACAGGTTTAGGGCTAACAGACTGATCAAGGATCCCTATACTAGTAGGGCCTGCTTTTACAATCTAAACTCACCCTTTTTAAAAAAATAAATGTTGAGTTTGTCAAAAGGTATTACCAATGTGGGCAGTAACTTAATGTATTTAAAAGAACGTTTTTATTTCAAAGCTAATTTAGAACTCACCAACTCTTCAAGCGCTTTTAAACGCTCTTCAGCTTCTTTGGTACCTTCTGTTTGCTCTATGCCATTTTGCTCAATTTTAGAGGCAAACTGCAAGGCGCACATGGCCAAAACATCTTGTTTGTCTCTAACTGCATAATTTTGCTCAAACTTCTTAGCCAACTGTTCTATATTCTTTGCGGCCTTTCGCAAACCTTCTTCTTGCGCAGGGTCTATTGTTAAAGGATAGACCCTATCAGCAATAGAAAGTTTTATTTTGAGCTTATCTGACATATTATGTTAACATTATTCCGACAATTGAGCTATACAATGGTCCAACTCTCGTATCAATGTATTTATTTTAAGCTTAGCTTCTGTTTTATTGGTATTACTGCCTAGCATTGAATTTGCAAGTTTGAGAGAATTATATTTCTCTTCCCACTCAGAATCCGTTTTACTTGCGTTTTCTTGAGAAGATTTAATATGGTGCAATTCTTTTTCCAACTCCAAATTAGCATTGTTCAAAACCTCAAGTTTATGCAACAATTTACTTATTTTATTTTCTAAAGAATCAACAATTTTAATCAACTCGCTCATACATCAAAGTCAATGCGATTTACACAAAGTTAACATAGATTAGATGACTTAGCAATAGTTTTGTGAAATATTCCTAAAACGATACTTCTTAAACTGATAAACGAATATGATACAGCACTTTATTATAATTTTAGTGTATGCAACTCTATAGAATTGTTATTGATTAATTATTTTCGCACTATTGCTATCTACATATGAAAAAAATATCCTTTGCCTCTCTGCTATTATCTTGTTTCACCTTAGTTGCACAAGAAGAGTATCCTAAAGATGCGTTCAGACCACCAATGGATATTCCTATAATATTAGCAGGTACTTTTGGCGAACTTCGCTCAAATCACTTTCATTCTGGTATTGATATTAAAACACAACAACGCGAAGGTATACCTGTTATGTCTATCGGCGATGGTACCATAACTAGAATAAAAGTATCATTATGGGGTTATGGCAAAGTGTTATATTTAGCACACCCAAACGGGTATACCTCTGTTTATGGCCATCTTCAAAAATTTTCTCCTTCTATAGAAGCATATATCAAGAAGTTACAATATGATAAAAAATCTTTTGAGGTTGAAGTTTTTCCGGATTTTGGAGAGCTAAAAGTAGAGAAAGGTGAACTTATTGCATATAGCGGAAATACTGGCGGCTCTGCAGGGCCTCATTTGCATTTTGAAATTAGAAGTAGTATATCAGAAAAACCAACCAACCCTTTATTATATGGCATTGATGTGGCAGACGCCACCAACCCAATCTTAGAGAAACTTTTTATTTATCCTTTAACAGATAAATCGCACGTGAATGGTAATTACGAAAGAACTCAAGTTAATTTCAATAGAGAAAGTGATGGAACTTATTTAGCAGATAAAGTTACAGCTCTTGGAAACATAGGAATCGGTTTTATAGGCTTTGACCGACTAGATATGGCTGCGAATAAAAATGGAGTTTACTCAGTAGAGCTAAGTATTAACGGTAAAATATATTCTCTTTATGATTTTGAATCATTCTCGTTCGGTGAAACAAGATATATAAATACGCTCGTCGATTATGATTATTTAGGCAGAAATAGGCAACGTATACAGAAAAGCTTTAAATCGGCCGGCAACAATTTGGGGATTTATAAAGAATTATATAATAACGGAATAATTGACATTAACGCAGGGTTAAATTATAAGGCGAAATTATTAATTAAAGATTATGCGGGTAACAAAACGGAAATCAACATCCCAATTGAAGGTATCAAAAATAATAACGTCAGTAATCGAAAAAAAGAAACGACAGAAAATTACGTAATTGCCAACAAGCCGAACAATTTTGATTTAGGCAGCGCCAAGGTATATTTTCCTACCAATACTTTTTATGAAGATTTCTACATCGATTTAAAAAAAGGAAATGATACCGTAACTATTCATAATAACACCGTACCAGCCCATAGAAATTTCACTATTACTTTTGATGCTTCGAAATATCCAACAGAAATACAAAAACAATTATTCATTGCAAGACTAGATTCTAAACTTCAACCTAATTATACAAACACCTATAAAAGAGGTGATGTATTTACAACTCGAACAAGAAATTTAGGAACATACACAATAGCGAGAGATTCTGTAGCCCCAACCATTCTAACTAAAAACTTCAAGGAAAAACAATGGTTGAATAATTACAAATATTTAAGTGTTCAAATAGCGGATGACCTTAGTGGTGTAGACACGTATACAGCAACCTTAAATGGTGAATGGATTCTAATGGAATACGAACCTAAACGACGAACATTAACTTATAATTTCGATGATAAGATAGCTGATCAGACGCAATGTGTCCTGAAAGTTACCGTTACTGATAATGTAGGTAATGAGAATAGCCTTACCACCTCTTTTTATAGAAAATAGTATACTTGAAACATTATAGTATTATTAGCCTTTTATTACTATTGTGCAATGCTATTAGTTTTGCTCAAAATGCTACTATTACGGGTATTGTTTTAGATGAGAAAAACCAACCCTTGGCAGATGTTAACATTTCAACCAAAGGGCTTGGCACCATAACATCCTCTAATGGATTCTATATTTTAGAAATAACTGCGGATATAGAAAACACTATTACATTTTCTCATATTGCACATAAGGATGTGATATTAAAAAACTTACTTCTGACAACAAATGAGACTTTTGAATTTAACCCTGTTCTAAAGGTAGATATCATTCAAATAGACGAAGTATCGGTATCTGCTACTGGCGAACGTACGTTAGAAAATATTTTAAGTATTACACCAGAGACCATCAGAAAAATTCCTGGTGCAAATTCTGGAGTAGAAACAATCTTAAAATTATTACCGGGTGTATCATCTAATAACGAGCTAAGCACTCAATATGCCGTTAGAGGTGGCAACTATGATGAAAACCTTGTATACGTTAATGAGATTGAAGTTTACCGACCATTTTTAATACGATCAGCACAACAAGAAGGGCTAAGTTTTGTGAATAGCGATTTAGTTAAAGATGTAAAGTTTTCTGCTGGTGGTTTTCAAGCAAAATATGGAGATAAATTAGCTTCTGTTTTAGACATCAAATATAAGACTCCTACCCTATTTTCGCTTCGGGCCGACTTAAGTTTTCTTGGTGCCAGCGCGAGTCTTGAGACAGTATCTAAAAACAATAAGTTTAGCTCGGTTTCTGGTATTCGCTATAGAAACAATTCGTTATTGGTAAATAGTCAACAAACACAAAGCAACTTTACTCCCTCTTTTACTGATGTGCAGAATTACTTGACCTATAAAGTCTCATCTAAATTTCAACTGAACTTTTTAGGCAACATAGCAGTTAATGATTATACTAATGAACCTTTAAATAGGCAGACTAATTTTGGCACCTTAGATAATCCACAGGCATTAGTAGTTTATTACGAAGGGCAAGAGAAAAACAGATATACTACAGCGTTAGGAGCATTAAAAGGGAGTTATTTTCTAAATGAAAATACTACGTTAAAACTAATATCATCTTTATACCATACAATAGAAGAAGAATATTCAGATGTAATTGCATCTTATGAACTAGGAGAAGTAGATAGTAATCTAACTAGTGATTCGGCAGGTGAAGTACTTACATCGCGTGGTATTGGTTCTCAGTTTAATCGCACTAGAAATGACCTAGATGCCCTAATTTTTAATCTAGAACATAAAGGTACTCATACCATGAACAATTCTGTTTTAGAATGGGGTGCAAAATACACACATGAAGATATAAGAGATCAATTGAGAGAATCTGAATTTATAGATTCCGCAGGATTCTCTATTAGACCTCCACGTACTGAATTCATTAATAATCAGCCAGCAGAACCATTTGATGCGCCTTTAGTTTCCTATAATGGAATAAATGCATTGAATTTTGTAAAAACGAATCGTTTTTCTGGTTTTGTTCAATTAGGTACCCAAAAAACTTGGAACGACACAGATATCTATTATAATATAGGAGTACGTTCTCACCATTGGACGGTTAGCGGTACCGATGTTAAAAAAGTATCACAAACTGTTATAAGCCCTCGTGCGCAACTAGCCATTAAACCAAATTGGGATAAGGATATGTTATTTCGTTTATCTACAGGTATATATCATCAACCTCCTTTTTATAGAGAATTAAGAGATAGTACAGGAACCATTAAACCTAATGTAAAGGCACAAAAAGCCTTTCATTTAGTTGCAGGTAATGAATACAGCTTTCTACTTTGGGAACGACCATTCACTTTAATCAGCGAAACTTACTATAAAAAAATAGAGAATGTAAATTCGTATACCTTAGAAGATGTGCGTATTCGATATTCTGCGAATAATAATACAGTAGCCTATGTATATGGTGCTGAAGTAAGAATGAACGGAGCATTTGTACCCGGCACAGAATCATGGGTGAGTATTGGATACTTAAAAACCGAGGAGAATAGAAATAACAGAGGGTACATTCCTAGACCTACAGATCAGCGCTTAAAATTGGGAATCCTATTTCAAGATTACATACCCACGATTCCCGATTTAAAAATGTATTTGAACCTAGTATATCAAACAGGAGTTACTGGCGGATCACCAAGTTATGCAGACCCATACATATTTCAGAATAGATTAAGAGATTATAAACGTGCAGATTTAGGAATTTCCTATATTTTTGCAAGTAAGGAAAAACAGTATCCGACAACACACTGGCTACATTCTTTTAAAGAATTGAGTTTTGGTTTTGAAATTTTCAATTTATTCAATAATCAAAATTCAATAACGAATACTTGGGTGAGAGACGCAGACAGCAAGAACGAATATGCGGTTCCTAATTATCTAACATCAAGAGTATTAAATTTAAGATTAGGAATACGCCTTTAAAACAATCAAATGAAAAGAATACTTTTTTTTATAACAGTACTTTCTTGTTTTGCTGTAATGGCTCAAAAGAATATTTATGAGAGCCCTAATTTTGATGAATTAAGTTCAGACCACAACCTTTTGGCAATTATTCCTTTTCTAACCAATTTAGACCTCAATGAAAAGGTTTCTAAATCAGAACAGAAAAGGCTTGAACAAAATGAAGGTTATGCAGTACAGAATGCTTTTGAAACCTATTTCTCTG